>CAYTXA010000155.1:0-4941 GCA_964440865.1 uncultured Muribaculaceae bacterium
TAGGACCCGGCCTTGAGCTCGTCCACGTCGTTTTCGAGATAGGAACTGATCGAGTTGAACCCCGCTGACCAGAGAATCATGACCCTGTCGGGATCCTTGGCCCCGTCAGGGTGCGATTTCTCGCATCCGGTCGCCACTGAAACGAGCAGGGATAGAACGATAAATATTTGTAGTGTCCGTGTCTTCATTTTCCCGGTAAAGATAATATTTTATGGCTATATTTGTGAACTAATGCACATAATCATGAGGGTATTGACAAAAATGCTTGTGACAGCACTTTCGGCAGCAGCCGTCGTTTCCTGCGGCAACAAGACGGAAGAACCGCAGTTCCGCTATCTCATCGACCAGTTCGCAGACCTCCGCGTCATGCGATATCAGATCCCCGGATGGGAATCCCTGTCTCTCCAGCAGAAAGCCTACGCCTACCATCTCAGCGAGGCGGCAAAGTGGGGAAGGGACATCACCTGGGACCAGTACTGCAAGTACAACCTCCCGATCCGCCACGTGCTCGAGAACATAATCGAGAACTACGGGGGCGACCGCGAGTGCCAGGACTACAAGGACTTCGAAGTCTATGCCAAAAGGGTGTTCTTCAGCAATGGAGTGCACCATCACTATGCCGAGGACAAGTTCTTCCCCGCCTGCAGCAAGGAATACTTCGCTTCCCTCATGACTGCGGTCGGAGCTGAGAATCAGGAACTTCTCGACTTCATCTATGATCCCGATGCGTACCCGCAGCGCCGATCCACGTCGGAAACCGGCGATATCGTTGCCCTCTCCGCCGTCAATTTCTATGACGGCGTAACCCGCAAGGAAGTCGAGGACTACTACCGTTCCATCGAGGACCCGGACGACCCGACTCCGGTATCCTACGGACTCAACTCCAAGATTGTCAAGGAGAACGGACACCTTAGGGAAGTCCGCTGGACGAAGAACGGCCTCTACGGGGCAGCGATCTCCAGAATCGTGGACGAGCTCAACGAGGCTTCGAAGTATGCCGAGAACGACATCCAGAAGAAGGCGATATCGCTCCTTGTCGACTACTACACGACTGGAGATCTCCGTACATGGGACGATTTCAACATAGAGTGGGTCAAGGATACGCTCGGCACCGTGGACTTCATCAACGGATTCATCGAGGACTACGATGACCCGCTGGGTCATAAGGCTACATGGGAGTCCAGCGTGGAGATAAAGGATTCCGCAGCCTCAGCCCGCACGGAGAAGCTCAGCGCCAATGCACAGTGGTTCGAGGACCATGCCCCGATCGACCCGCGTTTCCGCAAGAAGTCCGTCAAGGGCATAACCGCCCGCGTCGTCAACGTGACCGCCCTGATGGGCGCTACCTATCCCGCTCCTCCCATCGGAAACAACCTCCCGAATGCCGACTGGATCCGCAAGGAACATGGGTCCAAGTCCGTCACCATCGGCAACATCACTCATGCGTATGACCTTGCCGCACAGGAGCTTCCGAACAGCACACTAAATGAGTTTGCTTACTCCGAAGAGGAAATTGCCCGCTCGAAGAAGTACGGGGCTTATGACGACGAGGTCCATACGGATCTCCATGAATGCCTCGGACATGCTTCCGGCCAGCTCCTTCCCGGAGTCTCCGCTACCGCCCTCGGCGAGTACCAGTCCGCTCTCGAGGAGGCAAGGGCTGACCTGTTCGGTCTCTACTACATCGCCGATCCGAAGATGGTCGAGCTGGGAATCATGCAGGATGCAGATGCCTACAAGGCCCAGTACGATGACTACATCCGCAACGGACTCATGGTGCAGTTTGCCCGCGTCGAGCTTGGCCGTCCGAACACTGAAGCCCACATGCAGAACCGCAAGCTGATTGCCGAATGGTGCTACGAGAAAGGTGCGGCAGACAACGTCATCGAGAAGAAGGTACGCGACGGGAAGACCTATTTCGTCGTCAACGACTACGAGGCTCTCCGCGGCCTGTTCGCGCAGCTCCTCGCCGAGATCCAGAGGATCAAGTCCGAGGGCGACTATGCTGCCGGCAAGGCTCTTATCGAGACCTATGCTGTACATATCGATCCCGAGCTGCACAAGGAGATCCGTGCCCGCTACGATGCTCTTGGGCTGAAGCCTTACGGCGGTTTCGTCAATCCAGACATCACACCGGTAGAGAAGGACGGCAAGATCGTGGACTATGCGATTTCCTATCCCGACGACTTCCTCGGCCAGCAGCTGGAGTACGGCAAGAAGTACAGAACTCTTTAGGCGTGCAATTGCAGTTTCCTCGTGGACAGCAGATTGCTAAAAGACTATTCCTACGACCTCAAGGTTGAGAGGTCGCTTTCCGCCAATACGGCGGAAGCCTACTCCTCTGACCTTGAGGAATTTTTTTCGTGGTATGAGAAGTCGGCCGGAACCGATGCCAAAGATGCTTCCACTGACGACATAATCTCCTGGCTGTCAGCCCGCAACGTATCCGCGCGATCCCAGGCGAGGGCTCTCAGCGCCCTGAGGTCTTTCTACTCATGGCTCCAGCTGGAAGGGGAGAGAAAGGACAATCCTGCCGAGAACGTGGATTCGCCAAAGATCGGGAGACATCTTCCCGACGTGCTTTCCGTGGAGGAAGTCACGGCGATCATCGAGTCCGTCGATACGTCTACCCGCCTGGGCAGGCGTGACAGGGCAATCCTCGAAGTGCTGTATGGCTGTGGCCTGAGAGTCTCCGAGGCCTCGTCTCTCCATATCTCGGACGTATTCCTGAAGGACGGATTTGTCCGTGTCGTCGGCAAGGGAAACAAGCAGAGGGTAGTGCCGCTGGGCGAAGACGCGGCAGATGCCATTACGGCATGGCTTGAGGTCAGGGGAGAGGCTGCCCATGGATTCGAGGACACGATGTTCCTCAACAAGGATGGCTGCAGGCTCAGCCGAGTGTCCATCTTCAACATGATAAAGCGGCAGGCTATCGCCGCAGGCGTGAACAAGGTCATTTCGCCCCATACCTTCCGCCACAGTTTCGCCACCCACCTTGTCGAGGGAGGAGCCGACCTTCGCGCCGTGCAGGAAATGCTCGGCCATGAGAGCATCCTCACCACCGAAATCTACACCCACATCGACAAGAGCACCTGGCAGCGCAACGTCCTCTCCCACCATCCCGACTCATAATCCAATTATAGAAACTATGCATATACTTCCCATCTTCATTTCTCTTGCCCTGTCGTTGCATGGTGTGGCGGCGACCGCCGATAACGGAGTGTTTTCCAATGCCGTATGGATCGGCACGAACGATGACGACCAGCCGCTCTACAGTCCATACCTTACTGTCTTCACTCTCGAGACAGACCTTCAGCTGCCTGAAGGAAGCACCGAGGGCTCCATCGTCTATGGAGCCAATGATTTGAGGCTCATGGATGGCAACAGGAGCTATGTGAAAGTTACCCTCCGACTGAAAGGGAACACTGCAAGCCTGGAACTGTGGAGGAAAGGCTATGCTCCCTCGGATGACGAAAGCAAGCCTCTTGCCGTCTTTCCTGTGGAAAACGGAATCATCAACGATGCAAATGCTCATGGCCAGCATCATATCAGGATATCTTCCTGTTATGGAGATACTGACCTGTATGTTGACGGGCAGAAGGTGGGCAATGTGAATGTGAACCCGGTGGGCCGTGGCGGCGACTACATCGCTTTTCCTGCGCTTGCCGATGTGGGCGTTGCCGCGGCAGAAGGCCAGCAGATGAGCGTGGACAACTTTACCATAGTCAACTACCGCTCTCCCAGGAATCCGATCTGTACCGTCGGGACACTTGACGGAACGTGGACCGATACGCTCCTTACCGTCAATCCGAGCCGTAACGCGATGCCCTTCCTCCGGACCGCGCTGCCTGTCGACAGACCGGTGGAGAAAGCCACGCTGCACATCACGGCACGCGGCATCTACGACGCATACGTCAATGGCACCCGTGTCACGACCAGCTATCTCAGCCCCGGCTGCATGCAATACAATATCCACCAGCCCTATCAGTCGCTGGACATCACTTCCAGCCTTCGCGACGGCAGGAACATCATCGGTGTGCAGCTGGCGGAAGGATGGTGGACCGGAGCCGCGACCTTCAGTGGCCAGTGCTGGAACTACTATGGAGACCGCATGTCATTGCTCTGCGTCATCGAGATAACCTATACCGACGGCACAAAGTCCGTCATTTCCTCCAGCCCCGACACATGGCAATATACCCTTCAGTCTCCTGTCATAATGGGAAGCCTCTATCAGGGCGAAGTCTACGACGGGCGGAGGGAACAGGCTCTCGCAAGCAGCATGATGGCCCCCTCCGGCGATGTTTCATGGAAGGCTGCCGCAGAGGTTCCGACAGTGGGGCATATCAGCCACGAAGGATGGAATCAGGTCCCTGCCCCAGACGACTACAGCAACCTTACCCTCATTCCTGCGCAGGAAGATGGTGTGGACAGCGTGATGACGCTGAAAGCCATTGCCGTGACAGAACCTCGCCCGGGCGTCTGGGTCTACGACATGGGACAGAATATGGTGGGCGTGCCATCCATCCGCATGGACGGTCTGTGGCCTGGCACCTGCGTGACGCTACGCTATGCTGAGGTGAAATATCCTGACCTGCCGGAATATGCCTCCCAGAAAGGCATGATTATGATGGAGAACATCCGCGCGGCGATGGCTACGGACCGCTACATTGCCCGTGGCGGCGAAGAGGTGTTCAGCCCGAGGTACACGCTCCACGGCTACCGTTACGTGGAAATCACGGGAATTGACAAGCCTCTGCCTCTGGATGCCGTGGAAGGCGTCGTGCTGAGCTCTGTGGGCGACATTCAGGCCCATTATGAGACATCCGACAGCAGCGTGAACCGCCTGTGGGAAAATATCGTGTGGTCTACGCGCGGCAACTTCGTGTGATACTGTTTCAAAAAGTGTGTCTGAGTTGAGATAAAAAGAAAGTCTACGGATTT
>CAYTXA010000156.1:0-4860 GCA_964440865.1 uncultured Muribaculaceae bacterium
CCCGGCTACGGTTGGTTGTTTGGTGCCGGCCCTAACACAACGTAGCCGCTGTGGTCGCATGACAAACACTAATATATAAAAGCCAAGTATCACAATACTTTAATAATACGATATAGTCAATATAATTGTGATTCTTGCAATATCTCAGTCCCTTTATCCTGCTTTGACCTTAATGAGTCGCATGTGGAGGTTGGTCCCTTTTGTCGAGATAAAACCTGAGGGCTGAAGCTTTCGCCGTCTCTTTCCGCAACCAAAGCGGCGCATTCTTGAATTTTCTGCTTTCTTCCGCGTATTGGATAAGGAACGAAAGATTCCTTGCCAAATCGGGACCGATTGTAGAGACTAGATCCAATTCCTCTTCTTCCGGCCCAACGGCTATCTGTCCATGCAGAAAGGCGTATTGATCGCCTTGCACTTTGGCAAGAAACGTCCGCATCGCAGGCTCTGCGTCAGGATATGCGTCCATTGCTGCCTGCATGGCAGCATCCCTTTCTTCAAGGTATTTTTTCCGTGCCGCAACTGCCTTATCCAAAAATCCGGTGGTTTGGGAAATATACTGATGAAGATTCTCTTTGCCGTAATGGATGGTCACCGTCGTCTCACCGGTTTTCTTATCTGTCTCTGATTGTGTGACAGGCATGGAACCCCACTTGGTGGTGTCCGGCATAGCTTGATAAGCTAGTTCGTAGAGATCTTGGTCCTCCGGATTCTTCGATGCGACGAAGGCTGAGACTGCACGGTCATATGCATCAGAGAGATATGCGACAAGATCGCTGGCGGCTTTTGCCTTCGCCCTGCTTTCCGCGGACAGGGCCTTGGTCGGAGCCATGGTCGCAGTCGCGTAATAGAAATTCCCATCCTCCGTGATGCTACTTGCCATTACTGGGAAGATGGCGAAGAGCAAGAGGAAAACCAAAGAAGAAATTCGTTTCATGGGTACAGTCAGGCAGGAGCCGGCATCAGCCTGGCTCCTGCCGGGAAACCATCAATGGAACACGCCTGTGCTGATCATGTTGTTGAAGAAATCAGTCGCTTCCTTGTTGGCCTTCACCGCCGCATCCTTGCGGGTCAGCTCGACAGCCTTGTCCTGGAGGACCTTGTTGATGTTGTCCTTCTGGAGACGGGCAAGCACATAGACGGTGCCTTCCGTATCCTTCAAGGTCTGCACATACTCGATGCCGCTGAATCTGGCCTCGCTGGTGATGAAAGTGCCCATGGAGTTGGCAACCACAGCCTGGGTGTCCTGCAAGGTGTCGGAGTTCTGGATGCCGGCATCATTCAGGTAATCCTGCATGGCGGTCTCGACCGACGTGTTGACGAAGCTGGCGATGTTGGCCATCGCTCGAGCCCTTGCGCTGTTGAGCGAGCTCTGGGTTGTCGACAGCTTCGCGCTTCCCGCCGCATAGATCCAGTCCCCAATCGCCGTCTGGCCGGAAAGGGCGTCGATCTTGGTCCCGTCGTCCAGCGTGAACTGGGGTCCGAGAGCGGCAACCTGCGTCTCTGCAGGAGCCTCGAAAGCCTCCACTTCTGGAGCACGTGACGGTTCCACCTGCTTCGAAGTGGTCGCGCAACCCATCATCAGTGCACTGATGATTCCGACAAGCAACAAACTTTTCCTCATATATCTCATCTTCTCCTTTTAAAGCGTTTCGATAGGCAAAGTATCCACGCCAAGGTTGGATCCTTCCGAACCGTTGTAGTGGTACACGACAATCCGATAGGGGGCATCGGCGGCTTTGTAGACAAAGGACGGCAGGTTGTTGCTTGAGAACAGTTTCGAAGAACCCCACCCGCCGGAGAGCGTCCCATGGGTCGCACCACGGGCATTGAGGCTGAAACTTCCTTCTTCCACCACCGTGCCGTTTGCTTTCTGGATGCTGTAACTTATCTGCGTGAAATCATCGTCCTGGGTTTCCGCCTCAAACTGCAGATCGACATACACCGTGGTGCCGTCAATCATCCCGAGCGATGAATCCAGATTCGTCGCTCCAATCGCCTTCACCACATGGGACATGACATCAGTCGGATCCGCATAGGGGATGACGAAATCGGTCGTGTACCAGATGCCGGTCGTCTTGTCCTGGACCTCGTAATGGAAAGGTATACCGGTACCGATGACTTCTTCCACAAGCTTTTCAGGTAACTGTCTGACGAAAATGTCGAATGAGCCGGTAATCTTTCCCTGGCTCAACGTGTTTTCCCAATCATAGCGAGAATTCAGAAGCACGAAGGATGCAAACCGTTTGTCCGCCAGGCTGAATATGCCGTTGAAATCCTTCCTCGCAGCATTGAGATTCTGAAATTGCCAGGACACCTTTGAAGTACCGAGACTCATGATGGTGCCCGTGGAAAAATCTCGTGCGGGATCCGTGTGGTCGACTCCGGTGACCTTGAAATCATAGAGCAACTGGCCTTTTTCCATGGCAACTTCTTTTTTCTCAACGACTTTCGGCTGTTCGGTCACGGCCTTCGGTCTCTCCTTGATGACGATGCGGAGCGGGATGATGAACTCATAGGTGAGGGAGCCGATGATGGGAATGGCCTTCGTCGCGAACATGCGGATAAGGAGACGTGCTTCCGCTCCATTGGCCGCAGTTCCTTTCGTTTTGAATCTGACAATGAAGGCACCATATCCCGAACTTTCCTTGTCACTGATTTTCTCTTTGGCATAGTGCACATCAGACAGGATGCCGGATGGATCCTTGACATCCACATAATCCAGTTCGTCGAAGTCGCCCCCATGTTTGAACAGAGGATCGCCTTTGATAAAGAATCGAATCGTGGATCCTGCATAGACCTCAAGGACCCTCTCATTGAGAGAGGATCCTGGCTCTATATCGACAGACTCATTCCCAGACAACGCCCAGGCCTTGAACGGGTATTCCTCGTTCGTGTCAAGCTCCTTCTGGGAAACAGGCCCGGATTGCCGGACGAAAGACACGCAGCCCGCAAATACACAACAGATGCAGGCAACTAAAAATAGTTTGAATGTTTTACGCATCGTACCTCTCCAGTTTCAGAAGATCACTCGAAATCGTAGTTGGCGATGACAAGACCCTGGGACATCTCGATCTTGAGCTGACGCAGGTTGTTCAGCTCCAACGTCACCTCCTCAGGCATGCTGTCAGTCGTGAACGCCATAGTGGAGATTTCCACCCCATCGACCGAGAACTTCGCCGAGAAATCTCTGCTGTTTGAATTGTCATTTGGTCCGATGATGAAGGTGAGCGTACGGTATTTGTTCTTCAGGTTCCAAAGAGCGGTACCGGTGTAGGAATCAGTCCTTGTTATCCCGTAATCATACGTATCGCCTGCCATGGGATAATTCGCCGCCCGATCTTTGTCGAACAGGGTCAAGCCGGTCTTGTACGGTCTCAGCGCTACCGCAGAAAGCGTGCTGGAAGCCAGCACGGAAACAAGGGCGATGGCGCCCAGCAAAGCATGTCTTTTCATTTCAAACTCCTTTCTGTCAATGGACTTGCTATATGGGAATCCATGACATTCACCGACGGGGTGAATCTCACGGTATCCTTCTGTCTGGTGACCTGTTCGGTGAGGACCTTGCCGTCCTCCGTGCGAACCACGGTGTAGGAATGGAACTGGATGAGGTAATCGGAGAAACGAGGATCTGTGGAGCAGCTGTAGGTGAACTCGACCGTACAGGCGTCGGGGCACAAGGAGAAAAACCTTGTGTAGGCGTCCACTTCGTCGAGATACTGCTCATAGGCAAGATCGGTGCGAGGAGGAATCTGTTTTCCGGTCCAGGCCGTGTAGGGAATGATGAAGTACAGTTTTGCCGTATGGCTGCCGATGGTCGTATAGGCGGTGCCATACCAGCTTGCCGTGTCGCTGTTGAATCCTTCGATCGCAAGGCGCGTGTTCGGTTCCATGGAGGAAGTGGTGGAAAGCGAGGAAAGGGAAGCGATGTCGTCGAGCGTGTAGGAACGGATCTTTTCCAGCTGCGGTGTGTAGGCAGAGATGATGCCGGCCACATGAGAGGCATATCCTTTCGTGATTTCATTGACGGCGTTTTGGGTGGAAATTTTCCGTTGCTCGATAGCCCCCCTCACCGGTTGCCCCCGAAGAAGCTCGGAAGCCCTATATGGCTTGTTCTCCCATTCCCTTTGGGTCCGCTTCACTTCTTCCTTCCATGCATGCTCCTCTTCCTTCACAAGGTCATAGGCTGTATCAAACACCTCCCGATAGGCCTGTCTGTCGCCTTCAATGCGGCTGATGGCTTCGGAAAGTGTGTCGGTATTTTCCAACAGGCTTTGCTTGTGTGTCTGGATGGCACGTTCAATCGACCGCGCGGAAGCGGAAAGGTAAAGCCGCAAGGACTCAAGCGCGCGCATCGCGTCTGACGCCTGGGCGTCCAGGAATTGCTGGCGGTAGCGCTTCTGCCGTGCCTGTTCGGCTTGGAGTGTCTTGAGCCGCGCCGCACTTTCCATGGAGAGGATTCCGAGCTCACCCTGTTTCATCAATGATTGGATGGACACCTGGGTCGTGTTGATGGACGAGGAGAGCAGGTCGAAGTATTCCGCCGAGAGGATGTCCTTCGTCACAGGAGAATCAGGAATGACGAATGAAGGATCAATGAGGGAAAGGATCCGGCTGTCATTCTCGTATTCCTCCTGTTTCTCAAACAGGGTAACGAACAGTTGCTCCCTCTCATCCAGACCATTTTCAGCCGACTGCATCTGATACAGCCTTCTGATCGTAGCGACATCATCCCTTATCCGTTTCCGATATGCGCCTGCGGCGCTCTCGGGGATGGTGACCGTCGCCTGATACTGGCCGTTGGCGAGTTGGTTCAAATCAGAATTTTGTGGGATAGCCAGTTTTGAGTTGGCTTGCGGGAGT
>CAYTXA010000157.1:0-4802 GCA_964440865.1 uncultured Muribaculaceae bacterium
GCCCGCACCCTGCAGGCTACAGCTTCCACCAATCTCATCGATGCCGTGGCGCATGTGCCGGGCGTGTCGCAGATCACTACCGGAGGAGGCATCTCGAAACCCGTAATCCGCGGCCTTGGCTACAACCGCATCGTAGTCGTGGATGACGGCGTGCGCCAGGAGGGACAGCAGTGGGGAGACGAACATGGCATAGAGATCGACGGGGAGAGAGTTGGCGGCGTGGAGGTCATCAAGGGGCCGGCAGCTCTGATGTATGGCTCCGATGCCCTTGCGGGAGTGCTTGTGCTGCATTCCGACCCGGCTGCGGCGCCAAACACTGTCAGCGGCAACTTTTCCACGGAATACCAGACCAACAACGGACTCTTCGCCTATTCGATGATGTCGGAAGGCAACCGGAAAGGGTGGCTCTGGAACGCGCGGTGGAGCCAGAAGATGGCTCATGCCTACAAGAACAGCCTGGACGGCTATGTGCCCAACTCGCAGTTCCGCGAGCAGGATCTGAGCGGCATGTTCGGACGCAATTTCTCATGGGGACACAGCTACCTTCGGCTGAGCGCCTACCACCTGACTCCTGGCATAGCGGAAGGGGAGCGCGACAATGTGACGGGGAAGCTGATTTCGCCTGTGGCAAACGTGAAGACCTACGGCCACGGCATGCCCTACCAGCAGGTACGCCACTACAAGATCACATGGGACAACAGCATTGCGATCGGCAGCGGCATGCTGAAAGCGATAACAGCCTACCAGCTGAACCAGCGTCAGGAGTTCGAGGACGAGGACAACCCGGACGAGTATGGCCTCTACTTCAAGCTCCACACCATTTCCTACAACCTGACTTATGGCCAGCCCCTTGCTGGAGGATGGAGATTGAGCACAGGCATAGGAGGAATGTACCAGCGCAGCCTGAACATGGGAACGGAATATCTCATTCCAGCCTACAACCTCTTCGATGCCGGCTTGTTTGCGTCTGTGTCACGCTCCACGGCAAAGTTCTCTCTGGAGGGCGGACTGAGGGCTGACCGCCGCCACCTCCGCAGTGAGCCGCTTGAGGAAGAAGGAAAGGTGCGCTTCAGCCGTTTCACCCGCAACTTTCCGGGCCTTAGCGGCAGTCTTGGCGGCGTATGGCATGCCTCCGGCAAGCTGGACATGAGGCTGAACCTTTCCAGCGGTTTCCGTGCGCCGGGAATCAACGAGCTTGCCAGCAATGGAGTTCACGAGGGATCTGTCCGCTACGAGCTTGGCAATCAGAATCTTGACCCCGAGCAGAGCTATCAGGCGGACTGGGGGCTGGACTGGAGGGGCAGCATATTCGAGGCTCAGCTTTCGCTCTTTGCCAGCAGGATTGACAACTACATTTTTGCCCGCAGGACTGCCGAAGTCGCCAGAGAGGGCTATCGCACCTACCAGTTCACCAGCGGAGATGCCCGTCTGCTTGGAGGAGAATTCTCCTTCGACTGCCACCCTGTCCACCGCTTGCATCTCGGTACAACATTTTCCTATGTCAATGCCCGGCAGCTGCACCAGCCCGCGGAGACCCGCTGGCTGCCGTTCACCCCGGCTGCGCGCCTTACCGGCGACATAAAGTACGAGCTCACCCACGACGGACACGCGTTCAACAATGCCTACGTGGGCCTCAACATCGAGGGCTATTTCCGTCAGGACAACTACTATATGGCCGACGGGACGGAAACTGCCACGCCCGGCTATGCCTTGCTGAATATCAAGGCGGGGACGGACATCTGCCTTCGCGGCCGCACGCTCTGCACCGTCACCCTCGTCGCCAATAACCTGACTGACAAGGCCTACCAAAGCCATCTGAGCCGCCTGAAGTACACCGATGTCAACCCTGTCTCCGGCCGCATGGGCGTCTGCAACATGGGCCGCAATGTGGCCCTCAAGCTCTCCGTGCCTATAGGCCTCACACGTTGACGTTCCCGGCTGATGGCTAGGTCACCTTAGCTCACCACTTGCCAGTCACAGCCTTTTTGCGACTTAGGGTCGGAGCAGTCCTTATTCCCCGAAGCGGAAATTCTCTATGCCCTCTGTCTTCAGGCTGAGCTCGGAGAATTCGCAGATGCTCTCGGGATCGTCGCTGGGGCACTGGCTGCTTATGCCGACATAGAATGTTCCGGGAAAGTCGTTCTTGTAGAGACGTACCATGGTCCATGTCTTGCCGTCGCGCGAGAAGTAGCTTCCGATGCGCTTGGTGTCGGAGGCATAGCGGTAGTAGACGTAGTCCTGGCCCGTGATGACCTCGGAGTTGTTGTCGTCGCTGGTGCCGATGGTGCGTACTGTCACGACGCGGTGGTTGCCCCTCTCGTCCTGCTCGAAGCAGAACTTCTGCCAGTGGGCGTCGTTCTCATAGAGGTAGAGTACGCCGGCGTTGTAAGTGCCCTTTTCGCTGAAGCCCGGACGGATGCGTGCGGTCAGGGTGAAGGGCTTGGTGTTGTCGATCTCAGTGAGCAGGATGGGAGCCTTGAGGTTCACGTCTACTCCGTTGGGATCGCAGAAAAAGTCCTGGCCCGACACAGAGCGGAAGGAGATGACTCCGTCCTTTTCGGTTGCCATGGTGTCGGCACCGTTGAGCATCTTTGTAAAGTGGATACCTCCGAGGGTCTTGTCGCATGAAACGGCGCTGACGGCTACAGTATCAGCCGCCTGGGAGGTCTCTTCTACCGGCGCATTGCTGGCATTGTTTCCGCAAGCCATCGCCATGGCTGCGAGAACAAAAGCTGAAAGAATTGCAGTTGTTTTTCTCATTTCCATTTTGTTTGTCCTGCTAATGTAGGAGTAAAAATTGTAACTTTACAGCCTATTCCAAACGAATCGCAAAATGAGAAAGATAACAGACAGAGTTTCATGGGTCGGCAAGGTCGACTGGGAACTGCAGCATTTCCACGGTGACGAGTACTCTACGCATCTGGGATCCAGCTACAATGCATACCTGATCCAGGATGAGAAGACCGTCCTGGTCGACACGGTGTGGAAGCCCTACGACAAGGAGTTTGTCTCCCGCCTCAGACAGGACATCGACCTGGGGAAGATCGACTACATCGTGATGAACCACAACGAGGTGGACCACAGCGGCGCTCTGCCCGAGCTGATGCGCGAGATCCCGGACGTCCCGATCTACTGCACGAAGAAAGGCGAGGCGATCATCCGCGGCCATTACCACAAGGACTGGAACTTTGTCAATGTCAAGACGGGAGACAAGCTGAACATCGGAAAATCCACCCTGACATTCATCGAGGCGCCGATGTGCCACTGGCCCGACACTATGTTCACGTACCTCGACACGGACCAGATCCTCTTCAGCAACGACGGCTTCGGCCAGCACTTCGCGAGCGAGTCTCTCTACGACGATATGACCGACCTCGACGTCGTCATGCACGAGGCGGAGAAGTACTACACGAACATTCTCAACCTCTACAACCCCATGGTAGCCAGGGCGTTGAAGCGTGTGCTCGACATGAACCTGCCGATCAGGCTTATTGCCCGAGCCATGGAGTCATCTGGAGGAAGCATATCGCCGACATCATCGACAAGTACAAGCATTGGTCTTCGGACGAGCTTCATGACCAGGTCACGATAATCTACGACACCATGTGGCAGAGCACACGTCTCATGGCCGAGGCCATCTGCCGCGGAATCCAGAGCGTAGCCCCGGACAAGACCGTCAAGGTCATGAGCGTGTCGAAGTACGACAAGAACGATGTCATGACGGAGGTTTTCCATAGCTGCGCCGTCCTTGTCGGCTCACCCACAGTCAATTACGGATACACCTACGCAACAGCCGGGACGCTCGAGATGATGCGCGGGCTGAAGTTCAAGGGCAGAAAAGCCGCCGCATTCGGATCCTACGGGTGGTCCGGCGATGCTCCCAAGATGATAAGCGACCATCTGGCGGAAGCCGGCTTCGAGATTGTCTCCGAGCCGCTCAAGACGCTCTGGGTTCCGGACGAAGCTGCACTTGCCGAGTGCGAGGCCTACGGCGCCGATTTCGCCCGCAAGGTATTCGGACTCTGATCCATACAACAAATACTACCCGACAATGAAAAAGATCCTGTTCGCCGCAATGTCGGCAATCCTGCTGCTTGCCTTCGCTTCCGATGCTTCCGCAATCGAGAGGAAGAGGGCCAAGGTCGTGATGGAGACCAGCATGGGCACCGTGGAATTCCGTCTCTACGATGAGACTCCGCTCCACCGCGACAATTTCATCAAGCTCGTGAACGAGGGCTTCTTCGACGGCATCCTGTTCCACCGCATCATCGAGAACTTCGTCGTCCAGGGCGGAGACCCCACCTCGAAGAACGCAAAGCCCGGCGAAATGCTTGGCGCTGAGGATGCTGGTTACACTATCCCCGCGGAGTTCCGCCTCGACAAGGGAATTTTCCACAGGAGGGGCGCCGTAAACGCCGCAAGGGAGGGCGACGATGTCAACCCCAAGCAGGAGAGCAGCAGCTCCCAGTTCTGCTTCATGTGGGGTCAGCCGATGACCGACGAGCAGCTGGACAAGGCCCAGGAACGCCTGGACAAGGCTACCGGAGGCAAGGTCAAGCTGACAAAGAAGATGCGCAGGGTCTACAAGAGAGTCGGCGGCTCGCCGCATCTTGACGGCCAATACACTGTGTTCGGAAGGGTTACGAAGGGCATGGACGTGGTCGAGAGGATGCAGAGGGTCGCAACGGACGAGAATGACCGTCCGCTCGAGGACGTCCGCATCATCCGGGCGTACATGAAGAAATAGCTCCCCGGGGTTGCCCTATCGCTCCGAAGCGAGAAGGCCCAGGAGATGGTCGATC
>CAYTXA010000158.1:0-4763 GCA_964440865.1 uncultured Muribaculaceae bacterium
TGTGACCATCCGGTTGTGCG
Organism: uncultured Muribaculaceae bacterium; assembly: GCA_964440865.1. Lineage (GTDB taxonomy): Bacteria > Bacteroidota > Bacteroidia > Bacteroidales > UBA932 > Cryptobacteroides. The sequence continues at coordinate 21 of CAYTXA010000158.1, forward strand.
TCCTACCAGATGTAAATCGTTATTTCATGACTATCAGGTCGATAATCATTCCAGATAGTTGAATTTCAATCGTTTTCCTTTGTCTACCCGGCAGTCTACAGCGCCAAGATAGCCACAAGATGTAGTGGAGGAAAAGCGGACGGCGGAGGGCGGAGGGCGGAGGAGGGCGGAGAAGAGCAGAGGAGTGGCGACGAAAAAAGGGCTGGCCAGAGATTTGGTCAGCCCCTAAATTGGCCGTTTCAACCCCGGAAATGTCGGATTCAACTCCGGAGAAGTCAGGTTCAGCCCCGAAAAAGGCGAAGAACCGGGAATAGCGAAGCCCCGGAAATGTCAAAGAACCGAAGCGACCGGGCGGGGGAACTACCTACAGCCTGATGTACGCGGGCTGCTTTCGGATGAGCGCGGTCACGATCAGCCAGATGCCGAAAAGGATGAACGGGATGCTCAGCAGCTGCCCGATGTTCAGCGCCATCCCGGCCTCCGCCGCCACCTGGTCCTCCTTTATGAACTCTATCAGGAACCTCATCCCGAAGCAGGCAATCATGAATATGCCAAGGAATGACCTGCGCGGCATCTTGTCGAGCTTCCACTTGTAGAGGCTGATGAGCACAAGGCCGAGGATCAGATAGGTAAGAGCCTCATAGATCTGGGTCGGGTGCTTGGGAACCGTCTCCCCGCGGAGGTCGAAGATGAATCCCCACGGAAGGGACGTCTCGACTCCATAGATCTCCGAATTGAAGAGATTTCCAATTCGGATCGCAGCCCCCGCGAACGCGACAGGGATGCAGAGATGGTCCAGGAGCCACCAGAAGTCGAAATGGTTCGCGGGTCCATATTTATGGGCGAACCATATCATGCAGATTATCAGCGCAATGGCACCTCCATGGCTGGCAAGACCGCCCTTCCATGGCATGAAAATCTCGAGGAATCCCTTCCAGCTGCCGAGATAGTAGTCCGGCTGATAGAAAAGGCAATGCCCCAGACGCGCGCCGACAATCGTGCCGACAAGCAACGTGAAGAGCAGCGGCTCGAGGAGCGCCTCGCTGACCCCTTCCCTGCGGAAGAACCACCTGAAGATGTACCAGCCGAGGATGAATCCGCTGACAAACAGGAGTGAATACCAACGGAGCCCGTAACTTCCGATATGGAAGATTACGGGATCCACGTGCCAGTGTACGAACAGGAGTTCGAACATTATTCTTCGATTGCTGCGATTCCGGGAAGCGTCTTGCCCTCGATAGCCTCAAGCATGGCGCCGCCGCCGGTGCTGACGTAGCTTACCTTGTCTGCGAAGCCCATCTGGGTAACAGCCGCAACGCTGTCGCCGCCGCCGACGAGGGTGTAGGCTCCATTTGCAGTTGCATCGGCAAGATCCTGGGCGATAGCGAGAGTTCCCTTAGCAAAGGAAGGCATCTCGAATACGCCTTCAGGGCCGTTCCAGAGAATGGTCTTCGAGGAAAGGATGACCTTCCTCCAGAGCTCGGAGCTTTCGGGACCGCAGTCGACTCCCTCCCATCCCTCGGGAATCTCGTGGGACGGAACGAGCTTTGTCTCAGCGTCATTGCTGAACTCCTGCGCAACGCGGGTCTGTACGGAGAGGTATACCTTCTTGCCGAGTTTCTTTGCCGTCTCGAGAATCTCCTTTGCCTGCGGGATGAGCTCATCCTCGTGGAGAGAGTTTCCGATGTGGCCGCCCTCAGCCTTGATGAAGGTGTAGCCCATGCCGCCGCCGATGATCAGGTTGTCGACCTTCGGGAGAAGGTTCTCCAGTACGGCGAGCTTGCTGCTGACCTTGCTGCCGCCGATGACAGCGGTGAAGGGGTGGCTGGCGTTCTTGAGGACGTTGTCGATGGCCTTGATCTCGCCTTCCATCAGGTAGCCGAACATCTTGTCGTTCGGGAAGTAGGAAGCGATCAGAGCGGTCGAAGCGTGTGCCCTGTGGGCGGTTCCGAATGCATCGTTGACGTAGCAGTCAGCGTAGGAAGCGAGCTTCTTTACGAACTCCTTCTGGCTTTCCTTCACGGCCTTCTTTGCCGCAGCCTTCTCCTCGTCGGAGGCGTCGTCCGCAAGACCCCTGGGCTTTCCTTCCTCTTCTGCGTAGAAGCGGAGGTTCTCAAGGAGGAGAGCCTCGCCGGGCTTCAGGGCAGCTGCCTGCTCGTCAGCCTTCATGCAGTCGGGAGCGAACTGGACGGGAACGCCGAGGCACTCGGATACATGGTCTACGATATGCTTGAGGGAGAACTTGGGGTCAACCTTCTTGGGACGTCCCAGGTGGGACATGATGATGACGGCGCCGCCCCTCTCAAGGATTTTCTTGAGGGTCGGCATAGCCCTGCGGATGCGGGTGTCGTCTGTGATCTTGAAGTTTTCGTCGAGGGGGACGTTGAAATCGACTCTGACTATGGCCTTCTTGCCAGTGAAGTCGTAAGAATCAATGTGTTGCATAATATGTTAAGAGATTACGTTTTCTAATCCGGACAAATTTAGTAATAATTTTTGTATATATTTGCCAGCCACAAAACAAGACAGCTCATGAAGACAGAATATCCCTCTCCGGAATGGACAGACTATGAGATCGTGGATTCGGGCAGATTCGAAAAGCTCGAGCGGTTCGGGAAGTACTATCTTTCCCGCCCTGAGCCCAAGGCGCTCTGGGACAAGACCATGAAGGACGAGGAATGGGACAGGCTGATCCATACGAAGTTCCGCCCGGGGGCCGGTTTCGGCAAGGCGGGAAAGGAGGACAGCGGCACGTGGGAAAGGAGGAAGAAGATGGACGACCAGTGGTTCATCCGCTACGGCGTCGGCGGGCCGCAGTTCCGCCTGCGTCTCGGGCTGACGAGCTTCAAGCATGTCGGGGTTTTCCCGGAGCAGGCTCCCAACTGGGAATACATCTACAGGAACACGCGCGAGCTGGTGGAAGCGGCGAAGGCCGAAGCGGCGGCGGGCGGGAAGCCCTATGTCGCGCCCAAGGTCCTGAACCTCTTCGCCTACACGGGAGCGGCGTCCCTGGCGGCGAAGGCTGCCGGGGCTGACGTCACCCACCTCGACTCCGTGCGCCAGGTGGTCACATGGGCCCACGAGAACCAGGACGCCTCCGGTCTGGACGGGATCAGGTGGATCGTGGACGATGCAATGAAATTTGTCCTCAGGCAGGTCCGCCGCGGCGCTCTGTTCGACGGGATCATCCTTGACCCGCCGGCATACGGCCATGGTCCTGACGGGGAAAAATGGAAGCTCGACGAGAGCCTGTTCGGGCTGCTGAAGGGCGTCTCTCAGATTCTCTCCCCGAGGAGAAGTTTCATGGTCCTCAACCTCTACTCCAACGGCTATTCCGCCCTGCTCGGAGAGACCCTCGTAAAACAGGCATTCGGGCTAAGGCCTGAGCCCTCGCCCGAATGCGAATATAGTCTCGAAAGCGGAGAGCTGGCCCTTCGCGACCGCTACTCCAAATTGCTTCCGCTCAGTATTTTCGTACGCCTCCGCAGGCCCTAGTCCACCGTCATTGCGGCGGGCCGGCAGGGTCTCAGCTGGCAGAGTCGGCCGGAGTCTCGGCCGTATCGGAGGAGCTGTCCGAGGCAGCGCCCGGGAATGCGGCGTTGACCAGGTCGTTGATCGAGGACATCAGCTGTTTCGACAGCTCTCCGTCCCCGTACTTGCGGTAGATGTCGGACATGTAGTACGCGCAGCTCATGCACATGTCCGCATTGTCCTTGGCATACTCATAGTAGCCGAGGTAGAAGCGGATGGTCTTGAGAAGCTCGGAGGTGAACCTCGAGGCGAGAGCGCGTGCCTTGTCGGGAGCGCCCACCCTGTAGTACCCCTCGATCATGCCCATGACAGTCATGTCGTTGCGGTAGAATCCGATGCAGATGCTCTCCAGCGGGAAGTTCTGCTCCGGCACATTCTCCTGGCACTCGTCCAGCACCTGCTCAGCCTTGGCCTTGTCACCGGAGCGGATAAGCTGGTCGGCAACCGTCGCAAACGACTCCCTCGCCGGAACTACCCCCATGAAAGTATAGAGGTTCTGGTAGTCGACGCAGTAGTCCGTCCGCTTCAGGGCAGTCCACCTGTCCACGTTCTCCAGCTTGTCCACGAGGTCGGGGAGGTCGATTTTCCCGAGGTCGGAGGAGGTCACTGTGTTCCTGAACGGCACGAAACGGTAGGAGAATCCGTCGTACATCAGGTAGTCCTTCAGTCCGATGTTGATGTCGCCGCCCTGCGAGAGCATGTTCAGCGGCCTGTCCCACTCGTATCCGCTCAGGAAGTCAAGCATGAACAGTTCGCACTTTGTCAGGTAGCTCTTGTCCTCGGGGATCGTCAGCACGATCTCGGACGGGATGCTGTCCGCATACATCGCGGGCACGATTCCCGACTTCAGGGCGTTCTCCTTGTTGACGGGGATGCTGAGCTTATGGGACATGATGTAGTCTTCCTTGTCGCCGTTCTCCAGCACCACCTTGGCATCCGGGTGCTTGAACACTGCCATCACATCCTTCAGCGGGATCACCTGGTTGCGGGAGTCCACGATCGGGATATAGTCGTTGGTGCCGTAGTAGTACTGCGACGCCGGGACAGAAATCGGGAGCGGGGCGGACTCGTTGATGGCATACCTCATCTGATCTATGTACCAGTCGGTTCCGAGGAGGGAGGTGTTCAGCACGCGCACGTCGGGCCTTACGCCTTCGACCTCCTGGGCGTACCAGAGCGGGAAGGTATCGTTGTCGCCGTGGGTTATCAGCA
>CAYTXA010000159.1:0-973 GCA_964440865.1 uncultured Muribaculaceae bacterium
AACCAACGGCAGGCTTAATTCCCTTAAACTATGGGGAATACTGAACCCTGACGGCACAGATAACATGATTGGTCAGAGATGGGACAAATTCTTGGATTTGGAAGGGACCGACGAAACCGCTCACCTTCGGGAAGAGTATAAATACCTCAGGTATAGTTGCCTCTCACGTAACCGGGATAACGATGGAGACGGAATTATTGACACCGATGAAATCAGGTGGTATATGGCTTCCGATATGCAGCTGATTGGAGTATTCCTGGGATCTTATGGTATTGAGGGGGACGCTCGTCTTTACCAGCGAAGTGCTTCAGACCAGGCCAATTCAAACAAAAATATATGGCGCCAACACATCATTGCCAGCAACCGATATCCTGGGGATGCTTATAAGAATAGCAATCAGTATCCCCGAATCGTATGGGCCGAAGAAGGCGTTAACGGCAGTCATATGGATTTCTGGGATCAAGCGGAACAAACCACAGTGTTCAGCACCCGCTGCGTCCGTAATCTTGGTTATTATCTGGATGGTGGGCAGAGAAAAGACATCACATTAGCAGAAGATCCTACCGTGGAGCCTAATGCTTTCTTTACCCCTATCAGGAAACATCTTAACACTGACGGCACAGTAACCAGCCCGTATACCGGAGCATATGACAACAGGACATTCTATGAGTTTGATTGTTCCTATATCAATAAGGCCTCCATTCGAGAGCCCGTAGACCATCAGCTCATAGGCCATGATGAACACAGCAAAATGGCCTGTCTGTCCAACAAGTTCGAGACCGCACCTGAGATTAATTTAGTCAATCTTAATAATTACACTTCATATAGCTTCAACAACAAAACCTATAACTTGAAACAGGCTCAAAAACTGAATCAGTACCTCGACGACAGTTTCCCCAATCTGGACAGCAACTTAAACATCTGCCCGGAGGGTTATCGTCTTCCTAACGTCCGCGAGATCTCTATGATATGG
>CAYTXA010000159.1:983-4760 GCA_964440865.1 uncultured Muribaculaceae bacterium
CTGCATTGTCCGCTATGACTACCGGAGATAACGCTTATATGGGAACGGGAAGTGACAATAACGGTTCACCCTGCCGAACACACTGGTCATTCGGTGCCGAGGGCAACAAGAAAATGCCTAATCGATGGGGCTGGGGTATGAGTACCAAACACCTGTTGATGGCAAATAGTACCGCAGAATTTTCAAAGCCCCGCTGCGTCAGGGATTTGTAGACTGCGTCCTCTTTGCCGTGTCGACACGCAGAATGCGTGTAAGGGGGTTTGGGGGACCGACATGGCAGCGTTTTGACGGAAAAAGGCCGATTTCCTTGCCGTGTGGGCAGTGAAATCGGCCTTATACGTGTTTTAAGTGTCAACACGGCCAAGGGACGGAACAGGAACAGGAGCAGGCAAAGCACTACCCCTTACATCCCCATCGCGGCAAAGAACTGCTCCGGGGTGGCGTCCTTGAGGAGGACGGTTTTATCGGCCGAGAGAAGATACAGCGAGGGAACGGCGCGGACGTCGTACACAAGGTCCGTGCGGATCACGAAGTCCGGGTCATAGCCGTTGATCCATGAGGCGGGGTACTGAGGGATGTGCTCCTTCCAGGCGTCGATATCCTCATCTATATAGATATCCACCACCTTGAGCTCCCCGGAGGCAATGGCCGCAGACAACTCCTCAGAGCCCTCCAGGGCAGCCTGCAGATCCTTGCAAGCGTGGCAGTCCGGGTTTCCGAAGACAAGAAGCAGTAGATCGGCCTTGAGTCCGTAAAGCGTGCGGGAGCAGCCGGCCGTGTCAATGAAGCGGAAGTCCGCCGCACGTGTTCCGGGCCGATTCAAAGCGCACAGCCTGGCCTCGCGGGCATAGCGCTGACGGTCCAGGGACTCGATGAGGGGGCAATCGGCCATAGCCTTTGCGAAAGGCAGATACAGTTCCTCGCTGCGCAGAGGCGAATTGGGGTCATAGAAATACCTGGTGATGAGGCCGGTGAGTTGCGGCAGCAGATTGGCCCCCACAAATGCCGTCTGGAACGCCTCCATACGGGTGTAGAGGGCGGTCATTGCCTTTTCGCCGTCCTCAGGAGCACCTTGCTGGAGCAAGGTGGCGAAGATACCAACCTGCTTCTCTAGGTCATCAAGCGATACTCCGTTCACGGTGACGGAATCGGAGTAGTATAGGTGGTCCGTAGCGGTATAGCGGTCCCAGAAATGCTCTCCCAGCCACGCAATGCGCTCTTCGGGCTCTGTTATCATCATTGGTACTTCTGCGGCAGGAAACACGCGGGTCTGGCTCACCGGGGCCTGCACTTTCCTTGGCCCGCAGGCCACCGCCAGCAACGCCAAACTGGCTAAAACTAGTTCTCTCACATTCATAATATGCAAATGTACAAAAAAAGCCGGCGTATGCCAGCCTTTTTTGTAGCCCCACTAGGAATCGAACCTAGATTTAAGGTTTAGGAAACCTCCGTTCTATCCGTTGAACTATAGGGCCATTTAGAAAAGAGTCAGGAATTACTCCTCGCTCTTCTCAAAGATCTGACGTCCGCGATAGTAGCCGCACTCGGGGCATACTCTGTGGTACATGATGGTAGCACCACAATGCGGGCACGTTGCCAGTGTCGGGACGGCGGCGAAGTCATGAGTTCTTCTCTTGTCCCTTCTCTGCTTCGAATGTTTGTGTTTCGGATGTGCCATTGTTCTATACTTTTAAAATTTTTATTTCTCATTGTCCTCCCCGTCCAGCAACCCTCCGAGGGATGCGAACGGACTGTCTCCGGCAGAATTGGAACTCAAGTACTCAAGGACCTTCGGATTGCACTCCCCATCGGGATGAACCCTCTGGAGCGGAAGCGACAGGATCGAATAGTCGTACACAGTCTGGCTGAGGTCCAGTGTCTTGTCCTCAAGCGGGACAAAGATCACTTCCCTTCCCTTTCCGTCTGCGTTCTCGTCATGGCTGACAAGAAGCTCGGCGGAATAGGAGACCTCCAGCCTCACGGGCTCAAGGCATCTGTCGCACGGGACGGTCAGTGTCCCCTCAAGGGAACAATCGACCTCCGCTCCTCTCACAGAGGCGACCACGTCGACATCGGCATCAAGCACGTCTGAGTTTCCAAAACCGTCAAAGAACTCTTTCCCGGCATGCCAGCGGAAACTCCGGGGCGAAGCCGATCCGTCAAGAGGTATGATAAAATCTTCCGTCATGTCTCTCAGACAGATTTAGGGATGCAAATGTAGGAATAATTTCCGGATTAACAATCTTCGGAGTCACTTTTTCTCTTCCTCTCAAGAGGATCGAGCAGAACCTTGCGGATTCTCATGTAGTGGGGAGTGACCTCAACCATCTCATCGTCACGGATATACTCGAGCGCTTCCTCGAGGGAGAACTTGACTGCGGGAGGCAGCTGGATCTTCTCGTCGGATCCGGCGGCACGCACGTTGGTCAGCTTCTTTGTCTTGCAGATGTTGACGTTGAGGTCCCTTTCGCGGGTATGCTCTCCGACAACCTGTCCGCCGTAGATCTTCTCGCCCGGTTCGACGAAGAAGCGGCCGCGGTCCAGAAGCTTGTTCATGGAATATGCGACAGCCTCGCCGGTCTCCAGGCTGACGAGCGAGCCGTTGGTCCTGCGCTCGATTTCGCCCTTGTACGGCTGGTACTCCTTGTACCTGTGGGCAATAACCGCCTCGCCCTGAGTTGCAGTCAGGAGGTTGTTGCGGAGTCCCATGATGCCGCGGGTCGGAATCTCGAACTCGAGATATGTGCGGTCCCCCTTCGGGTCCATTCGGATGAGAGCGCCCTTGCGGCGGGTAGTCAACTCGATGCAGACGCCGACGAACTGCTCCGGCACCTCGATGGTGAGCTCCTCGATAGGCTCGCAGCGCTTTCCGTCTATGGTCTTGTCCAGCACCTTGGGCTGGCCGATCTGCAGTTCGAAGCCCTCACGGCGCATCTCCTCGATCAGGACTGACAGATGGAGAACACCACGTCCCTGGACGACAAACGAATCGGAATTGGGGCCGGGCTTCACACGGAGCGCGAGGTTCTTCTCAAGCTCATGGTCGAGACGGTCCTTTATGTTGCGGCTCGTCACATATTTTCCGTCCTGTCCGAAGAACGGAGAATTGTTGATGGTGAAGAGCATGCTGAGCGTCGGCTCATCGACCGCAATCGGCGGAAGAGCCTCCGGATTGTCGTAATCCGCAATCGTGTCTCCGATCTCGAAGCCTTCCATGCCGACAACGGCGCAGATGTCTCCGCACTCTACCTCGTCGACATTCTTCTTCTCGAGGCCGTCAAAGGTCATGAGCTGCTTGATCTTGTACTTCTCGATGACGTCGTACCTCTTGCAGAGGCTGACGTTCATACCATTCTTCAGGGAACCCCTGGAGATTCTTCCTATGGCGATACGGCCTACGTAGGGAGAATACTCGAGCGAGGAGATGAGCATCTGGGGAGTTCCCTCCTCCTTCTTCGGAGCGGGAATTTCCTCAAGGATGGCGTCGAGCAGCGGAGTGATGTTGTTGGTCGGCTTCTTCCAGTCGTCCGACATCCAGCCCTGCTTTGCGCTTCCGAAAATAGTCTTGAAGTCAAGCTGGTCCTCGGTCGCATTGAGCGAGATCATCAGGTCGAATACCTCCTCCTGCACCTCGTCGGGACGGCAGTTCGGCTTGTCAACCTTGTTGACGACGACGATGGGCTTCTTGCCCATGCTCAGAGCCTTCTGCTGCACGAAACGCGTCTGGGGCATGCAGCCCTCGAACGCATCCACAAGCAGGAGGACACCGTCGGCCAT
>CAYTXA010000160.1:0-4712 GCA_964440865.1 uncultured Muribaculaceae bacterium
CAGCGTGCTGCACAGGAGCCCTTCAATGAAATTTACTTTCATAGACTGTTTTAGTGTATAAGTTAAGTAAAATATAGGGTTTCAGTGGTTTTGGTCGGCAAAATTACAACTTTTTATTCCAAAAGCAATGGTTTGCTTCACAAAAAAGGCAGGCACAGCCTCACGGCTGCGCCTGCCAACAGAATTATTGATGAAGCGTACTTTGGTTATCAGTCCTCGTAAGGCTGCCCATCGAGCAGCGGGCACTTGTTGAGCTCAGCCCTTGGTATCGGGAGCCAGTAGTACTTGTCTCCGCCCCACTTGCGGGTGCTGACAGGACTGCTCTTGTCGACCGTGTAGGTCTTGACTCCGTTTTCGTCCTTGTAGATGGATACACCATAGATAGGAACTGAATACTCCTTGTCCATCCTCATCCACCTTCTCTGGTCTACCCAGCGCTGGCCTTCGAACAGAAGCTCGATCTGGCGCTCATAGTCATAGGCTTCGCGGATATCTCCGGTGAAGTCGGGAAGGAGGGCGCGGTGACGGATCAGGTTGATGTACTTTGCAGCCTCGGCGTTGTTCCCCAACTCGATTTCTGCCTCTGCATAGTTGAGATATACCTCGGCGAGGCGGAGGAAGAAGAATGGAGTGGAAGGCTGGTCGGTTCCGTTCATATCATATGAGGGATCCAGGAATTTCCTGATGGCGTAGCAGGTCTTGACTGCGTTCCACCAGTAGTCGCCCCACTGGCTGTCCTTTCCGTTTACCGGGCCATAGAAGAACTCGACCTCGCGGCGGTCTTCGCCGTAGCCCCACATGTCACCGTCGCAGAGGATGGTGGCGGCGAGACGGATCTCGCGGCCTTCCCAGGGCTTCGTGTTGCCGTAGTTCCCATCTGCAGGGATGACAGGCTTCGAACCGTCGGCCATCTCGAATTTCTCGACGATGTTCTGGGTGGCTGCGTGTGCTCCCCATCCGTTGAATCCGTTTCCAGGTCCGCAGGGAGCATCCATCTGCCATGCCTCATACCAGCCGGTGCCGCCCTTCGGGTCGGCGAGTCTCTCCCAGATTACCTCTGGATTCTCCGGATCGAAGAAGAGCTTGCTGTATTCATCGGCGTTGCTTACCGGCTTCAGAGAGTAGACACCCATGTCGATGACGGCCTTTGCGGCGTCGGCTGCAGCCTTCCACCTTTCGGCAGTGGGCTGGTGGTTCGGGCTGAAGAGCGGGCTTGCCTTGTAGAGGAGCACGCGTGACTTCAGGGCAAGGGCTGCACCCTTGGTAGCCTGTCCGAGTCCTGCAGAACCCTGACTTACAGGAAGAAGGCTTGCCGCCTCGTCAAGGTCCTTGACGATGAAGTCGGCAACGTCGTCGAGATCGGCGCGTTTCTCGGTGAACTCGCCATGGTCGAGCTCGTAGGTGTGGTCAACGATCACGACTCTACCGTAGAGGAGGTAGAGGATGTGGTAGTTCCATGCGCGGAGGAACAGGGCCTGTCCCTTCTGGTTGTTCCTCGTAGCCTCGTCGCCGGGAACGGCATCGATATGCTCGAGGAAGAGGTTGATCTCCGCTATTCGGTCATAATATGTGTTCCATGCTCTCCACATGTCATCCCAGTTGATGCCGGCATTATCTGGAGAAAGGAGGCTCTGAGTTACATTCTCAGTGCCGTATGTGTGCATCTGGAAGCATTCGTCTATGTAGCTTGCGAAATAGCTTCCCTTTCCGGTCTCTCCCTTTATCTCAGCGTAGGAGTTGTTCAGGTATGTCTGTGACAGGGCGAGGTCTCCCCATACCGCGTCATCAGTGAACGAATCGAGCGGTTTCTGGTCGAGAACGTCTTCGCAGGAGCAAAGCCCCAGACCGGCTATCGCGACTAAAGCGTATTTGAATATCTTGTTCATATCTAAAGTCTTTTAGGAATTAGAATGTAATGTTGACACCGAATGTGACGGTGCGCTGGAGAGGATAGCTGGTGATGGCGTCTCCGACCTCAGGATCGGCAATCTTGAAGTTGTCGATGGTGAAAAGGTTTGCTCCGTTGACGTAGAAGCGTGCGGCATCGATCCCGACTTTCTTTGTGATAGCCTCGGGAATGGTGTATCCGAGCTCTACGGACTTGAGCCTCAGGAAGTTCATGCTGCGCTGCCACCATGTGGAGGCATCCTTGTTCCAGGTGTCGATGTATGTCTGCTTGATGCAAGCTTTCGGCCACTTCGCGGAAGCATTGTACTCTGCGGACTCGCCTACGATGTAACGGCCATTGTAGAAGTCAGTTACCATGTTCATGGTCGGCTGTACGACCTGAGCTGCCTGGCCCTGGCCCTGGAAGAAGACGTTGAGGTCGATGCCCTTCCATCCTCCGTTGAGGGTGATACCATACATGAGTCTCGGCGTTGCAGTCTTGTCGACACGGATGGCATCATCCCATGTGATCTTGCCGTCCTCGTTGGTATCCTGGTAGATCAGGTCGCCGGGCGCTGCGCCTTCGATATGAGGCGTGCTGTCCACCTGCTCCTGGCTCTGATAGATGCCGAGGGCTTTGTACATGATCTGTCCGTCTATGGGATGGCCGGTTGTCTTCTGCCATTCGGGAGTGTCGGCAGCCTCGTCCATGTAGACGACCTTGTTCCTCGCATAGGTGAGGTTTGCGGTAACGCCCCAGTTGAAGTCACCGGCGTGATCATTGTATGTGGCTACGAGCTCGACACCAGGGATCTTGACCTGTCCGAGATTCTCTGCCGGCAGGCTCATTCCGGAATATGAAGGAATGGATGCGTTGCGGGCAACGAGGATGTCGTTGCGGTCGGAGTAGAACCAGTCGAATTCGAGACCGTACTTGCCGTCATAGAACTGGGACGAGAATCCGAGGTTGAGGGTCTTTGCGGTTTCCCATGTGATGTCCGGGTTGGCAATCACGCTGCGGACGAAGGTCTTTGCAACCTTGGCATCGCTGCCGGCACCAAAGTAAGGAACAACGTTTCCGAACTTGTACTGGGACATGTACTGGTATGCAGCGACGGCATCGTTACCCATCTCGCCCCAGCTGCCCCTGAGCTTGAAGAAACTTACGACGTTCGAAATCGGCTCCCAGAAGGGCTCTGCGCTGGCAACCCAGCCGAGGGAGAAGGCGGGGAAGAGACCCCAGCGATGACCTTCCGCGAAGTTCATGGAACCGTCGTAACGGAGAGTGAACTCAGCCAGGTACTTGTCGCTGTAGTTGTAGTTGATACGTCCGAAGACGTTCCTGCGCGTATTGACGCTGCGGTATCCTCCGTTGTCCTTGTCATCGGGAACATCGCTTCCGGCGAAAAGCTCGGGGATAACATCGGACAGGTAGTTGGTGCGGTAACCGGAGAGGTAGTTGTAGTCGTACTTCATCTGCTCATAGGCAACGAAGGCGTCGATCTTGTGGACATCATTGAAGGTGTGGTTGTACCCAAGGCGCATGTTGTAGGTGTACGTGTTGGAATATGCCTGCCACTTGTCTACGCTGATCTTTCCGGTTTCTGCCCTCTGGTTCACGTACTCATTCTTGGCAGAATCGTAGTAGTAGAGGTCATAGGGGTGGTTGAGACTTGCGCCGTTGTCGAACCCGAAGTCAAGTGCCGCATAAGTCTCGAAATAGAGTCCTTTCGTCAGGAAGTCGAGGTCTATGCGTACTGTAGGCTTGAGGTTGAGGACATTGTAGGTAGATTCGTTGGTACCGGGCTTGTCGGTTACCATGATTGCGGCGTTGTTGGTGACGCCGTCATATCCGACCCTGGGAAGTCCGTTCGGGAAGTAGGGAGCGGATCCGGGGAATGTGGTGAGGAAGTATGTGAACAGATAGTCTGTCGCGTACACGCCACGGTTGCGCTTTTCCTGACGGCCGAGGATATCCATGCTGAACTTGATGGCCTTGGTCATCTGGGCATCGATGTTGGTGACGAACTCATACTGCTTGTAGTCCTGTACGCCTTTCTTGTAGATGGCGTCCTGCCACATGTAGGATGCTGAGGAATAGAAGGATACCTTGTCATTTCCGCCGCTGACGGAGAGGCTGTGGTTTGTCCTTCCTGCCCAGTCCTTCGACACTTCACCCCACCAGTCGGTGTCGGGGTAGTTCAGCGGATCGTCGTGGTTCTTGTAGTGAGCGAGCACTTCGTCGGAATAGGTCGGAGTACCTGCGCCATGGCGGGAATCGAGGTCATACTCGTTGATATAGGTTCCATACTGGAAGGAATTCAGCATCTTCGGGACGCGGGTCGGCTGGCTGATTGTGTAGCTTCCGCTGTAGTTGACCTGCATCTTGCCGGACTTTCCGCGCTTTGTGGTCACGAGGATGACACCGTTGGCGGCACGTGCTCCGTAGATTGCCGCGGATGCGTCCTTCAGTACGGAGATGCTCTCGATGTCCTCAGGGTTCAGACGGCTGAACGAGCGGTCTGCGATACCGTCGACTACGATAAGAGGAGATGCGTCTCCGAGAGTTCCCTTACCACGTATATAGATATAGGCACCATCTTCGCCAGGCTCACCGGAACGGACGTTGGCGATGACGCCGGCTGTCTTTCCTGCAAGTGTGTTGGAAAGGTTGGCTGCGGAAACCTTCTTGATTTCGTCGCCGGTGACGGCAGAAACCGAACCTGTCAGGGTTGCCCTTCTCTGGGTACCGTATCCGACAACTACTACTTGGTCGAGAAGTTCAGTGTCCTCCTGGAGGGTGACGGTCAGGTTGTCCTGTCCGT
>CAYTXA010000161.1:0-4455 GCA_964440865.1 uncultured Muribaculaceae bacterium
AAGGAAGGTATTAAAATGGGTAAAAGATTATTAGTAGCGGTACTGACCGTGATAAGTGTCCCGACAGGGTGGCCTGAGACGGAGGTGGAATCTATCCTGATGCCGGCAAGCAGGCCGATCTTTCCTCCGGCAACAGGGGAGAGAAGCATGGCTTTTCCTGTCGCAAGGCCCTGAATGTCAAGGTTCTGCTTCATGAACGTATTCAGCAGGCCAAGGTTGAAATTGTCCATGTCGAGGGTAAGAGAGTCGCTGTATGCCGTAGAGAATCCGCCGTTGACTGCGATGGACTTCTTGTCTCCTTCCATCGTCAGAGCGTCTACCTTTATATGTTTCCCTGCCATTGAAATCCCTTTTGCGGCAAGCTGCCATGGATCCGAATTGATGACCAGGTCCGACTTGTGGATGGTGGCGGAGAGGGTCAGGGAATCGTTCGCGTCTCTGCCAAGCAGGCCGTCAGCTATGAGCTGTCCCCTGTTTTCCATCTCGGAATCGTTCCGGAAGGAAAGGTCAAGCCCTAGAGCGTTGCCATCTGCCGTGGCCCCGAGCATGAGGCCCTGCATCAGTATCGGCGAGACGCTCAGTTCTCCGGCGCTCAGGTCGCAGGAAAGCTTCCCGCCTGCATTAGTGAAGGCTATGTTCGCTTTTTTCAGGTATTTCGTGCCCATGGCAAGGCGGTTCGACCTGACCGTGCCGGAAAGCAGGCCGGTGGGGGAGATGTCGACCAGGATTGCGGTGCTGTCTGCAAGGTAGGCTTTCGGGGCGAAATATCTTATCAGCTTCCCGGAATCCTTGTGGATACGGAACGAGACGGAATAGGCATTGCCGGTGAAGAGCGTGTCCTCGGAGGGGAACAGCGAGGAGAGCTCTCTCCTGACAGAAAGCCTCTGCGCGTCCTTGACAAATTCCATAATGGAGGCAGTGCCTTCATAGTCCAGCCCCAGGAGGTTGGAAGCCACGGAGATACGGTTCTTCTTTCCGAGAGTGTCCCCGACTATGGTGAGGTCTCCGATGTCATGCCGTCCGCGGTTGTCGGTCAGGCTCAGATCCCGGATCTCGGTGGTTCCGGCGTACATTCCTTTGTCCAGAGAGAAGTCCGCATCAGCCTTGAGCGATACCTTCGTGGTATCCTGCTTGACGAATCCCAGGCTGGAGAGGTCCGCATTGTCGAGGTTGATTTTTGCCTTGTAGGAGGTCGCTCCTTCCTTTGTCGGGGCCATTCCCGCGTCCAGGGAGAGGACAAGGCTGGTGTCGCGGCTGGAAAGTCTTGCCGCCATCTCCTTCCCCTTCATGTCGAGGGCTGCCGTAATGTCCTTGTAGTCATGGCCGTGGAAATGGAGCCTCTCGATAGCGAGCGTGTCCACCTTGACCGTCGTCGTGCCACCTCCGAGCGAAGCGTCCACGTTTGTCCTTAGGGAAACGGGACCGAGCTGCTTGTTGCCAAGGATCGTCCCCAGGTTGAGGGAGGATGTTCCGAGGCTGCCCGAAATCGTCATGGGAGCCTTGCTGAGCAGGTTGCCGAGGAGTATGCCGGCATCGATGGAGCCTCCTGCTCCAAGAATGTCGGCATCTATATCCAGTGCATTTATTGGCCCCGTTGCCGTGGCGTCCAGCGTAAGCGTTTCCCCGGGAGCGAATTTGCCGAGATTCAGTTTCGCGGCGGGAGCCAATGCCCTGATGAAGTCCGAAAGCTGGCCGGTCGTGAATTCCGCATCCGAGACGGAGGCATCGAGATTCATCCCCTGGGCATCGGGAAGCCCATAGAGTCTTCCGTTCAGCGTGGCGGCAAATCCGCCGTCCAGGTCGCTGATCCTCATGTCCTCAAGAGTGAAGTCGCTCACCTTGCCGTGGAACCTTCCGTCGAGGAGGGCGCGCAGGGTCATTTTCTGCAGTCCGTATGAGAAATGACCTATCGTGGCCATGCTGACAGCGGAATTGTCAAGGTAGGCGTCCATGTCCACGGTGTCAATGAATCCACCGAATCCGTCAGGGTAGCTCATCCGGAGTTCCGGCATGGAAATTTTCGTGTCACCCTCTTCTATCAGGAGGTCCTCTATGACCGTCCTGCCTCCTCCGACGCTCGTTTTCCCGGAAATCCGCTTTGCCTCGAATCCGCTCTTTTCCCTGAACGACACGAGGTCAGCCGTCGCCTTGAGCACCTTGCCCTTCATCGAGATGTTCCTTCCCCGAAGAGTTATGTCCCTGACCTGCAGGTCGCTCCAGTTGATTGTCCCCGGAAGGTCGTCCTTGTGGCTGCGGTAGTTGCGCATGCAGAACGAGACATCGCTGAGGCGTATCCTGCCGACATGGAATATCTCCTTGTCGCTTTCCTTCTTTTCCTTTTCCTCCTTTTCGCCGCCAAGGCCGAAAATGCGGGAGATGTTGTTCACGCTACGGGTCATGTCCGAGGGGTCAGGCTCTGTCGTCAGGATAATGGACGCGCCCTTCAGCTTTGCATCACGGATTTCGATGGCTTTGCCGTAGAAGAGCCCGCGGATGGAGAAACGTGCCGACAGTGAGTTGATTCTGGCGAATGTGTCGGCCGGGGCGCACCAGGGGGCGACATACGGGTGCTCGTCCGTGATGACGAGATCCTGGATCGAGACGGCATCGAAAGGCTTGATGTGTACCTTGCCGATTGTGATGTTGCCTCCGAGCTTGTCCCTTAGGGCGGCAATCGCTCTCCTGGCGAGAAACGTCTGGACGGCAGGGTGGTTCACCGCCACGACGACCGCCATGATGGCAACGAATATCACCGCCAATGTCCTGAGGGCTATTTTCGGAAGCTTTCTCGTCTTGGAACCTGTTTTTTCTCAATCAGACAAAAATAGGAAATTATTCCCGAATAATGTCTAAATTTGCCGCCATGATAATATTGGGCATAGAATCTTCTTGTGACGACACTTCTGCAGCCGTCATCAAGGACCTCTACCTGCTTTCGAACGTGATTGCAAGCCAGCAGGTCCACAAGGATTACGGCGGCGTTGTCCCTGAACTGGCATCGCGCGCCCATGAGCAGAACATTGTTCCGGTCGTCAGCGAGGCAGTCCGCAGGGCGGGTATAGGGCTTTCTGACATAGACGCCATCGCGTTTACGAGAGGTCCGGGCCTGCTCGGATCCCTGCTCGTCGGCACTTCGTTCGCAAAGGCTCTTGCCCTCTCGCTGGGAAAACCCATGGTCATGGTGAACCATCTCCAGGGGCATATCCTCGCGAATTTCATAAAGCAGGAAGGAAAGGAGAACCGCGCTCCGCAGTTCCCATATCTGTGCCTTCTCGTTTCCGGAGGCAACTCCCAGATAGTCAAGGTCTCCAGTCCGCTCGACTTCGAGATTCTCGGCCAGACCATAGACGATGCCGTGGGCGAGGCTTTCGACAAGTGCTCGAAGATGATGGGGCTCGGCTATCCCGGCGGTCCTGTGATAGACAAGCTTGCGAAGCTCGGCGATCCCGACCGCTTCAAGTTCGCCAAGCCGCATATCCCGGGACTGGACTACAGCTTCAGCGGAGTGAAGACTTCGCTCCTGTATTTCGTCAGGGATGAGCTGAAGAAGGATCCGGAATTCATGGAGAATAACAAGGAGGACATCTGTGCGAGCTTCCAGAAGACCCTGATAGACATCCTCCTGGACAAGCTCGTAAAGGCTGCCCGGGAGACTGGCATAAAGGAAATCGCGATCGGTGGAGGTGTCTCTGCCAACAGCGGCCTGCGCGAGCGGATCACACTTGAGGGACAGAAGAGAGGATGGAATACATATCTTCCTGAGTTCAAGTTCACTACCGACAATGCGGCCATGATCGCCGTGTCGGGATATTTCCATTTCGAGGCAGGGGAGCGTACGCCCATGGACATGGCGCCGGTATCGCGTATTGCCGACTTCCCGCGATAACAACCGTAGAATAGAAGAGACTGAGCAGCTTTGACATTACTTGTCCGATGGGCCGCGAACCCAGGACCGACGATATCCGCTACATGGCAGGAAAGGAGCTGAGGCTCCCGAGAGGCGCCGCGATCGATGTGATCGACCCCACGAAGTCGTTCCAGCCCAAGCTTGCGGGCGCCGACGCTGTCTGCCGGATCGTGCGCCGTTCCATCGACGCCAGGGGCGGGGACCTCAAGATGGTCTACCGCGTCGAGGCGTGGTACAGCGACGAACCCCATGACGATTACAAGACTCCGGACTACAAGGATGTCTCTGATGCAGAGCGAGTTGTAGTAGTCGGAAGCGGTCCTGCCGGCATGTTCGCCGCGCTCAAGCTCGTTGAGCTCGGAATGAAACCGGTCGTGCTCGAGAGGGGGAAGGATGTCCATGGCCGCAAGAAGGACATGGCGAAGCTTTCCAGGGACGGAGCCATAGATCCGGATTCCAACTATTGCTACGGCGAGGGCGGCGCAGGTGCGTTTTCCGACGGGAAGCTCTTCACCCGCTCGTCGAAGAGGGGCAATGTCGGCGAAGTG
>CAYTXA010000161.1:4465-4709 GCA_964440865.1 uncultured Muribaculaceae bacterium
TGCTGGGCCAGTTCGTGGACTTCGGCGCCGACAGGGCAATCCTCGTGGATGCCCATCCGCACATCGGAACAGACAAGCTTCCCCGCGTCGTGGAAAATATCCGCAGGTGCATCCTCAGCCATGGCGGCGAATACCATTTCGGCAACCGCGTGACCGACATCAGGCCTGTCGAAGGCGGATTTTCGGTCGTGGCTGCGCCTGCGGAAGGGGAGAAGACATATGAGTGCAAGGACGTTATCCTTGC
>CAYTXA010000162.1:0-4643 GCA_964440865.1 uncultured Muribaculaceae bacterium
ATAGATGATGGAGTTGGGCGTGCCTCCGCCGTTGGAGTACTTGTAGGCCTGCCAGTACACGTCGCCCCACTCTTGGGCGTTCAGCAGCTTGTAGTTGGTGGAGAACGTCTGTGCGGAGAGTGAGGCGCCGAAATCCACCTTCACTTCTCCGCTCTTTGCCCTCTTGGTGGTGATGATGATGACACCGTTGGCGGCCTGCGCTCCGTAGATTGCGGCCGATGCGGCATCCTTCTGAACCTGGATGCTCTCCACGTCTCCGGATGCGAGGATCGAGCCGACGTTGTCACGGGTCTGGACACCGTCTATCACATAGAGGGGTGAGGAGTTGTTGATGGTGGTGATGCCTCGGACCTGTGTGTATGTGTTGCCACCGCCCGGTGCACCGTCCGTGGAGATGTTGACACCGGCACGCGGCCGTTGAGGCTGCTCAGGACGTTACCGGTAGGTACATCGGCGATGTCCTTCATCTTGATGACGGAGACCGAACCGGTGAGGTCGGCCTTCTTCTCGGCGGTGTAGCCTGTGACCACCACCTCTTCAAGCAGATTGATGTCCTCCTGCATGACGACAGATATCCCGTCTGTGGCGGGAACGGTCAGCGTGAGGTAGCCGAGTGAGGAAATTTCCAGCACCGCGCCTTCCTTGACGGAAATGGCGAATTTGCCGTCGATGTCGGTGGTGGTGCCATTGGTAGTCCCTTTCTCCATGACGGCGGCGCCTATTACGCCAAGCCCGTCGGTCGCGGATGTGACCGTGCCCGAAATGGTCTTCTGCTGTGCGAATGCCATCACCGGGACGAAAAGGAATACGCAGATCAAAAGGAGTTGTTCAACCTTGTGCATATCGAATGGATTGGTTATTGTCGTGTTATTAGTTTCGGCAAATGTACGTAAATACCATGGTTTCCGCTTGCACATTCCTTTCTTTTTCGTTCAGTCATGTTACGTCGGGCCGGAAATACATGTCAATGGAAGAAAAATGCATCCGGACCATTTGGTCTTACATCGGCAAATGGTAATTTTGCGATGGACAAAATCTGTGACATTTGATCATGACAATTCTTGAAGCGTTGCGTACGAGGCACTCGGTGAGGGCCTTCACGGAAAAATCGCACAAGATCAAGTCCTACGAGGAAGTATCCGACGTCAAGAACCCTCCGGAGTGGTTCCGCAAGGGGGTGGAAGCTGCTCTGCTCGCTCCTACTGCACTCAACCAGCAGAAGTTCAAGATCTCGCTTGACGCAGGTGGCAAGCCGGTGTTCACCCACGGCTGGGGCCATTATACCAAGATAGATCTCGGCATCGTGAAGTACAACTTCGAGGTCGGCTCCAAGGAGGTCTGAAGAAATCGGCAACAATAAAATGAGCTGGAAAGCGTCTGCTTACCAGCTCATTTAGCAATCTGCCATTTCCCCGATAGGGGAGAGGTTCAATAGGGCATGACGTCGGAGAGAGCCCAGCCTTCGATGACACGGGCTCCTATCTTGCCGCCGTTGTCCTTGAAATGGACGAATTCCATCGTGTTCTGGGTGTACTTCGCTCCAGTGTGGCGGTTTGTGACATAGACCACATAGCGGATTGCGCACCAGTCGTCCACGATCAACATGTTCTTGAATTCGCCCAGGTCGATGGAGAAGTTATCCATGAAGAGTTTGCAGGTGTCCTTGTACTGCTGCAGGGTCAGATGCTCCTGTGCCTTGCCATGCGCCTGGATATTGTATTTGGCATCTGGTTCATAGAGCGTGTCGCACCACTTGAGCCATGTCTCGTAACCCTTGTTCCAATTCTGGAATCCGTTGAGGAGCCGGTCCTTGATCTGCTCCTGGAATGTCATCTGTTTCTGTTCCATTTGTTTATGCTTTATTGATGTTTGATTTTCTCCAGGTCGATGCCTGCAGACTTGAGCTTGCGGCATACGACCTCCATGTATTCTACTTCACCCTTGAAAGGCCCGTGTGCTCCGATGGCAACGTCCAGGAAGTCGTCGTACTGCTTGTTGACGTGTGTCTCCCAATTGGTTATCTCACCGTAGTCGTTGATGCGGATGTAGCTGTATGAGAAGAATTCCATCAGTTTGCCGTCGCTCTTGCGATGCCCTCCGAAGTGGGATTTCCATGCCGCTCCGTTCTCTGCTGCCCAGTACTCGAAGTCGAGCGGCTTCCAGTCGGGGAACTCTATCGAATAGGAGAGTGCCTCGAATGTCGAGCTGTCGGGGACCGAAACCTTGACCTTGCTGAGGTCTATGGTCTCTCCACCGAAATACGGAGACCAGTAGGTCGCACCATCTGCGAATTTCCAGTCATCCCAGGTGGCTCCGTCCTTGACGGCTTTTTTGTCGTAGGCGGAATAGTAGCTGAGAGCGAGTCACTTGCTCAGGGCTATCTTTTCCGAAGTTGTAAGTTTCTGTTTCATGATGAGCAGTATTTTTTTTGTTTTCAATGGTGCAAAGATACCGCACGATATGAGGATAAAAAGGGATATTTCGTTGAAATAGTGAGAAATATCACGCATTACGCCGGAAAATGAGGAGAATTTCATAATTTTGCGGCATAACGCAAATGGCAGGGTATGAAGAATGAACCGATAGACTTCATGCGTGACGGGGTCGGGGGCATGCAGACCGACAGGCTCGGCAGGGACATCGTGCTCATAGAGAATCCGTCCTAGAGGGAGGGCTACGACTTCCCGTTCAGCAGCAACACGCTCATCAGCATCGTCATGCGCACCGGAGCGATGAAGTGCAGAATGGACATGATAGACCATGAGATGTCGGGGAAGGGACTACTCCTCATCAATCCGGGACAGATAGTGGAGCGGATATCCTTCAGCGACGACTTCAAGGGCTATTTCATCCTGTTCTCGGAGCGTTTCCTGGAGAGACTCGATATCACTTCCATGGCGCAGCTGAAGGCAGTCCGCGACGAGGCGGTATTCACCCTCGAGGACGAGAGCGTCGAGGCTCTGTCTCTGTTCTTCAGGATGATGCAGTCGCTCATCCGATCCGACAACCAGTACAAGACCGAAGCCGCCGTACATCTTACGCTCCATCAGTCACCATCAGCCGGTGCATAGTCCAGATATGAGGAGATCTCTTCCGAATTCCTCTCTCTGGTGAGGGACGACTGCCGTGAGCACAGGGGCTTGGATTTCTATGCCGACAAACTCTCCATCAGCGGGAAGCATCTCAGCAGGGTGGTATCCGTGACCACCGGGACATCTCCCAGCAAATGGATAGAGCGATTCACCATTCTCCATGCCAGGAGTCTGCTCAGCACCAGTTCTTATTCCATAGGGGAGATAGCCGACATCCTGTCTTTCGGCAGCCAGTCGGACTTCGGGAAATATTTCAAAAAATTCACGGGCCTTTCCCCGGCCGCCTAACGTAAGTCCGAGTCCGGCGGCGCATCCGACTGACCCTCGGCAGCCCATCCGGCCCACCATTCTACCGAAAAAGTTTTGCAAATGGAAAACTTATCCAATCTTTGCAGAACCGACATGGGGTATTAGTTCAGCTGGTAGAGCGCTTGCATGGCATGCAAAAGGTCAGAAGTCCGAATCTCCTATGCTCCACAAAGCTAGCTGATTATCAGTGATTTAAGTCACGTACGCAGAAGATTACGGAAGTTTCTGTTTTTTAACCCTCTTTTAATGAGGGCATCTGCTGGACCCTCCAGGAAACTTTCCAGGAACGAGCCGCTGCAAACCAAGGTGCAGATCAATCGGTAGATGATTCCTGACCCCGAATATCAACCATACAAGAAGTATTCATAAAGAATAGAAGCTTGCGTAATTACCTAAAAGTTGGGATTGACTGTGAAAACAGTCATTTATTATGGTTCCACGACAGGAACCTGCGAAGATATCGCAAGCCGGATAGCTAACGCTCTTGGCGGAGCTGACATCTGTACAACATATTCACATCTATCGCCCTCTATGGGCTTCTCCAGCAAAAGGGTATGTCGAAGGCGGAAGCTTTTGACATTGTTTCCACGGAAATGTGGAAGTATGTAGAGCCTCAAGCTGATGGGAATCATCGTTCCATTGGGGTTCCGGGTGGGAAGTATGGAATGGTCGCGCTGGGACCTATGTTCTGCCATGCCGATGACATCAACTATGGCCATTTTCCAGGCATTACCTTCACACGCCATCATACGCTTTCAAAGGACGGCCAGCCCTGCGACTTCCTTTTCACCGTGGATTAACAACTTTTCAGCAGATTTCCCATGAACCATTCCTCTTTGCCCCTTTGTGGACTATGACCTTTTTCTCACGCAGTGCAGCAAGAAGCCTTTCAACCTGTCTGTCACTGAGGGAAAGTTCCCTTGCAATTGATGCTGCGGAGATGTGGGGGCGTATGCGGATCATTCGTAAAATAGCAATTTCATTGTCGCTGAGACCTTTGTCTGCAGCAATCTCCTCGTTGGATTTCCCTTGATGTTCAAGAAGAGCCTCAAGAATCTCTTCCAACATGAAGTCAATAAATGGTCCGCTGTCACCAATGTCGGAACTGTGGCTGATTGCATCGTAGTATCCTTTCTGGTTGGCATAGACCATGTTTTCAACCGGAAGATGCTCGAAAAGCGGATGCAGCTGCCCAAGTATTAGTGACTGCCAGAATCTTCCGATATGACCATTTCCGTCTGT
>CAYTXA010000163.1:0-4633 GCA_964440865.1 uncultured Muribaculaceae bacterium
GATCTGCGGAACAAAACGGACAGCAGGCACGCCACGATGCAGACCCCGACGAACATCAGCTCAACTCTGACAGGGCCGCGTTCTCCGCCTACACGTTTGCCGGCTAACATTTTGAAAGTCATGAGCCCCAGGTTCTGCACCCAGTACACCAGGGCGAACGCGGTCCCGAGCACCTTGTCTGGAACAATCTTCGGAACGCTCGGCCACATCGCGGCAGGGACAAGCGAATACGCGAATCCGAGAAATACCATGCCGAGGTAGCCCCAGAAAGGCACACCCTGCGGAGCAAATGCCAGCAGGCAATGGGCAGCAAGGGCGAGAACCGCCCCGACGACCATCCACTTCGTACCCTTCCCCGCCTTGTCCACCAGAACCCCGAAGAGAGGCGCGAAAATGACAGTGGCAAAAGGCAGCATGCTGACCATCCAGCTGGCGGTGGTGGCGGGCACATCGAAACGCGGGATCAGGATAGCGCCCGCGAATTTCTTGAAGGAGACGATGCTGCTGTAGAAGAATACGCACAGGAAGGCGATCATCAGGAACTGTTTGTTCCTGAGCAGTCCCACAACGTCTCCGAAGCGGAACTTGTCGCTGCTGGCAGTGCCACCCTTGTCGCCGGACTCGATGAATTTGTCGGAACGGGAATCCATAGCCACGAACACGGCCCACATCAGGCAGCCGAACATCATCAGCATCATGCCGAAGAATGCCGGCTGGGCGGTATCATTGAGCGCATAGGTCTCCCCTGCCGCCTTCTGCCCCACAAGAAGTGGGGAAATTATCAGGGCAAGAGCTGTCCCGAGCCTGGCTATGGCAAGCTGGAGACCCATGGCAAGGGCCATGGGCCCTCCCTTGAACCATTTCGCAATGGACCGGGTCACCCCCACCCCCGCGATCTCGCTTCCGAGGCCGAAGAGCATGCACCCTATATAAGATATGGTCAGCGAGCGTTTCGGGTCAAGTCCGGAAGAGATAGCCCACGTCACAAGGGCAGCGCCGGCAGCCATCAGTCCCACGAATATCGAACCGGTAACGCGGACGCCCCACTTGTCCAGCAGCATCCCGCAGACAACGAGCCCACCGAACACACAGAGTACGGAATAGCCGCTGGTATACAGACCGTAACCAGCGGAATCCCATCCCAGTTCTATCGACGAAGGATTCTCGAACAGATAAGACACGCTCGAGAACATGTCGTCGAAGAAGTATGAGGCGAACATCGGCACCACGAGGCACGCCAGCGCGAGCCACGGGGCCAGACGGGCCACCTTGTTGTTGTCCACCTGTAACTGTCAGATTTAGTTTATGTTAGGGAGCTCAAGTCCGAGACCTCTCTTCCTGTCGAGCACCTTGAGATAGAGCGCAACGAGGAGGGCGAGGATGCCGAAGCCCGCGAAGATAACGAGCGGAACGGTGTAGTTGTACGGGATGAAGCTGTCACCCGCGGCACGCGCTGCCTGGACAGCAGGATTGTTCGCATTGGAAGCGTCGAGAACCTTGCCGATCAGCAGCGGCACGAAGCACAGACCGATGTTCTGCACCCAGTAGATGAGGCTGTAGGCGGAACCGAGAATCTTCTCGTCGATGATCTTCGGGACGCTGGGCCAGAGAGCTGCGGGGACGAGCGAGAAGCTGACGCCGAGCACTACGATGGTCGAATAGGCAAGCAGCTTGCTGTGGGTCGCGGGAAGCGCGAAGGCGAAGATAAGGTGGCAGAAGATCAGGAGGATTGCACCCCAGATCAGCATGGTTGCACCCTTTCCTTTATGGTCGAGATATGTTCCGAGGAACGGGGTGATCACGGCAGCGCCGATCGGGAACCAGCGGAAAATGTTCGCCGCTTCCTGGGCGGAGAGGTCACCGATATTGCACTGGAGCATGTTGGCACCATATCTCTGGAACGGGAAAATCGCGCTGTAGTAGAGGACGCAGAGCAGAGCGACAACCCAGAAGCTCTGGGAGGAGAAAATCTTTCCGATGTCGCTGACGTGGAACTCCTCTTCGGGATCCTTCTCCTTGGAAAGGAGACCGGCCTCGACAAGCTCACCGTCGAACTTGCGGTCCATAACGCTGAATACCAGATAGTTGATCAGGCCGATGAACATAAGCACGGTGCAGAATCCGACAGGAGCTGCGACGCTCCCCATCTTAGCCGCGATGAACGGGCTGATGGAGAAGATGGCGAACACGCCCACGCGTGCAATGGCCATCTCGATGCCCATGGCGAGAGCAAGCTCCTTGCCCTTGAACCATTTCGCGATGATCTTGGAGACGGTCGTACCGGCCATTTCGCATCCGCAGCCGAATATCATGAATCCCAGGGACGCGAGCTTTGCGCTGCCGGGCATCGCAGTCCACCAGGAAGAGAGCCAGCGGTCAACACCGGAACCCTGGAAGAAATCGCTGACGGCGACGAACTTTATGCATGCGCCCAGGAGCATCATGCTGGCGGCGAGCGTTCCGGAGAAGCGTACGCCCATCTTGTCGATGATGATGCCGGCGACGATCAGGAAGCCGCACACATTTAGGATGTACTCTGCCGCGGCATATGTCCCGAACACGTCAGGTGTCCATCCCCTCTGCTGCTCCACGAGAGACTGCAGCGGAGACATGACATCCACGAACATGTACGCGAAGAACATCATGAGTGCGACAAGGATCAGCGCCGTCCACCTTGCGGCGGGGCTGTCGTTGAGGAATTTTCTTACAGTTTCTGACATATCGATTTAGCTTTGTTTTGTCTTATCATGCTTTTCCATGGTTGCATTTGGCGAAGTTAGCAAAATAAATCGTAAATTCGCATTCCACACCGATTATGTACAGGATTCTCGACAACATAGAAAGCCCTGCCGACGTCAAGAGGTTGAGCATCGGAGAACTACGGCAGCTCTGCGCGGAGATCAGGGACTATATAGTCCGCTGCTGCTCCGTGAACCCGGGGCATCTGGCGTCCAGCCTGGGCGCGGTCGAGCTTATCGTAGGGCTGCACTATGTCTACGACACTCCCAAGGACAAGCTCGTATTCGATGTGGGGCATCAGGCATACGCCCACAAGATCCTGACGGGGCGCCGGGAAGCCTTCCTGCACAACAGGCAGAAGGGCGGCCTCAGCGGATTTCCCCGCAGGGAAGAAAGCGTGTACGATGCCTTCGGGGCAGGTCACTCATCGACCTCCATCTCCGCTGCGCTCGGGCTTGCCGAAGCAGCGAAAATGCGCGGAACCGGGGAGAAGGTCGTCGCCCTGATCGGAGACGGCGCGATCACCGGAGGGCTCGCATTCGAGGGCCTGAACAACGCCGGAGCGAGCAAGAGCGACATCCTCATCGTCCTGAACGACAACAACCAGTCGATAGACCACAACATCGGGGCGCTCCACGACTATCTGCTGGACATCACGACAGATCCCCGCTACATCGCCCTGAAGAACAAGGTATGGAACCGTATCGGCAACAGCGGGTTCCGCAAGTGGCTGCAGAGTGTGACCCTGACCACGAAGTCGTACTTCGTCCGCCGCTCCGGAGGCGCTCTGTTCGAAGAACTCGGATTCCGTTACTTCGGCCCGATCGACGGGAACGACATCAAGGAAGTGGTCGATGCCCTGCAGAGGATGCATTCACTTGGCGGGCCGAGATTGCTCCATGTCCTGACAAGGAAGGGAAACGGCTACGCCCCTGCGGAAAATGATCCTGCCGTGTGGCACGCGCCGGGGAAGTTCGACCCGGAGACAGGGAAGAGACTTTCCCCGAACTATACAGCCGACAGATACCAGGACGTATTCGGAGCCGTGCTCACGGACCTTGCAGACAGGGACCCGAAGATTGTCGCCATAACCCCCGCGATGGCATCCGGCAGCGGGCTGAACTGCTACAAGGCAAAGCATCCGGACAGGTTCTATGACGTGGGAATAGAAGAAGAGCACGCGGTCACGTTCTCCGCCGGCCTCGCGGCAGGCGGTATGAAACCGTTCTGCAGCATCTATTCCTCATTCTCCCAGAGGGCCTACGACCAGATAATACACGACGTGGCGCTCCAGAAGCTTCCCGTAGTGCTTTGCTTCGACCGCGCCGGGCTCGTCGGAGAAGACGGCGCGACCCACCAGGGGGCATTCGACATGGCAGCATACCGGTCCATCCCGGACACTGTCATCTCCGCTCCGAGGAACGAGACCATGCTGAAGAACCTACTCTACAGCGCGACAATGATAAAGACGGGGCCATATATTATAAGGTATCCCAGAGGATGCGGCGAAGGAGTCGGCTGGAAGGAATCGGAATACCGGGAAATCCCTGTCGGCAAGGGCGAGAAGCTCCGCGAAGGGAGCGGGATCGCCGTACTGTGCCTGGGGCCTTCCACCAACAGGGCCGTAGAGGCCGCGGACGCTCTCGCCCAGGAGACCGGCGTCTCCCCTGCCGTATGGGACATGGTCTTCCTGAAACCTCTCGACGAGAAGATTCTGGAAGAAGCGACGTCCCGCTGCAGCAGGATCATAACGGTCGAGGACGGGGCGATGACAGGAGGGCTGCACGATGCAGTCTCGTCCTACGTCGCATCGAGAGGACTTTCCATCCGGGTCGAAGGCCTCGGAATTCCGGACAAGTTCATCCAGCAGGACAGCCAGAAGGCCCAGAGGGCA
>CAYTXA010000164.1:0-4510 GCA_964440865.1 uncultured Muribaculaceae bacterium
CCGTATGGCAGAACCTCTTCAACTCATGGGAGCTGTACGAGCACGGGAAAAAGGAAGACTAGACGTGAGCTTCGCGGAACACTTCCAGTATTGACGGGAACGTGTTTTTCAGGAATGGAGGAAGGCTGGATTTCGCGACCCACGACGCTCTCGTGATGTTCTCCTCTCGCTGCGGCGTAAGGTCCACAGGGTCAGTGTAGAGCATGTCATACCACCATGTATGCTTCAGCATCCAGCGGGTGCGGCGGAAATAGCAATGGTCCGTTATGGTGATGAGGCTGCGCAGCTGGAGCTTGTCGACTCCCGTTTCCTCCTGCACCTCGCGCAGCGCCGTAGTCCGGATGTCTTCTCCCTTCTCCCTGTGTCCCTTTGGCAGGTCCCACAGGCCGTTCCTGTAGATCAGAAGATAGTCTCCCCTCCTGTTGGACACCAACCCGCCGGCCGCGTCCACCTCCTTGAATTCGGCGCAGACTCTCTTGTAGGTGGCCTCCACGTCCGGAGTCGGGATATAGATCCTCGAGAGTGTGGCGCTGCCTTCGAACATGCCCACGAGGGCGTGGATATCGATCGTGTCCACGAAATGGAACTCCACCGAATTGGGGTCGGAAAGGGCCGCTTCATCCTCGGAGCAGATTACGATGCAACGTTGTTCGAAATATATCTTGTGCATGAAAAATGACTATCTTTGTAATCTTTGAAGCGCAAATTTAACAATTATGACCGAATACAACAGCAAGCACTCGACCGTCAGGAGAGCTCCGTACGAATTGTACATGGCATTCGTGGACATGAGCAATTTCAAGAATTATCTGCCTGCAGAAAAGCAGAAGGACGTGGAGGCGGACTACGACAGCATCATAGTCAACGTGCAGAATTTCCAGATCGGAGCGAAAGTGCTTGAGAGACAGCCATATTCCAGGATCAGCATCGTCGACTTCGGACAGTCGCCTTTCGCATTCAAGGTGGACCTGTGCTTCGATCCGGTCCCGAACGACCAGAACGCAACGGACTTCCATATCGATGCCCAGGCGGACCTGAACTTCATGATGCGCACCATGCTCGGAAAGAAGATCCAGGAGGGGCTCGACAAGATTGCCGACTCGCTCGCCGCACTTTCCGAAGGCCGCATGCCTGAAGGCATGGACCCGTCGATGTTCCACGGAATGGATGACTATTTCCATGGAGGCAGCAAATAGCCTTCCGGAGGAATTCCTCCGCCTGCTGGAAGAGTCAGTCGGGAAAGAAGCTGCCGGGAAAGCTGCGGAAGCGTTCAGGCTTCCTTCCTCTGTTTCGGTCAGGGCAAATCCTGCAAAGACGGACGCGGAATATGTCTCAAGGCATTTTCCTGGCTCGGTCCAGGTTCCATGGTGCAGGGAAGGGCTCATCCTTCCCGAAAGGCCATCTTTCACGGCCGACCCGCTTCTCCACTGCGGAGCATACTATGTCCAGGATTCATCGGCAATGTTCCCGGGATATGTTTTCCGCAAATGTCTGGATGGCAGAGGATTCCTGAGGGTGCTGGACTTGTGCGCGGCACCTGGAGGCAAGACAACGGACATCGCCGCCGCGCTCCGGAGTTCCTGCGGGGACAATTTCATCCTCGTCTCGAACGAAGTCATGCGCCAGAGAGCGTCCGTACTGGCCGAGAACGTCGCCAGATGGGGTGACCCCAATGTCGTAGTCACTAGCGTGGACGCATCGGCGTTCTCCGCGCTGCCGGGATGGTTCGACATCATCGTGGCAGACGTTCCGTGTTCCGGAGAGGGTATGTTCCGAAAGGATGCCGAAGCTCTGAGGCAATGGTCCCCACAGACAGTCGATCTTTGCGCCGGCCGCCAAAGGAGAATCCTCGCCGACGTCTGGCCGTCTCTCAGGGAAGGCGGAATATTGGTCTACTCGACCTGCACCTTCAACAACAAGGAAAATGACGGGAACGTGGAATGGACGATGGAAAAACTTGGCGCTGAGTCTATTACGATAGATGCCCCGTTCCCTGGTCTCCTGCACACGGAATACGGGCACACTCTTCTTCCGGGATTTGTCCCTGGCGAAGGGCAGTACTGCGCAGCTCTGCGGAAGACCACACAGCTGAAGAACGGCGGATTTCCTGTGCCGAGGGCTACAAGGCGGGATGGATCCGCGCCCCAGGCTCATATAACGAAAGAACAGGAGCAATACGTGGAGGGACTCTTCACCGTCTCAGTAAGCGTCAGGCAGAAGGGAGACCTGGTCATAGCAGTTCCGGAGAAAATCGCCCCTGCACTGGACGAGCTCTCATTTCTCCGCCCCCTGATGAGCGGGACTGCAGCCGGCACGTTCAAGGGGAAGGACTTCATCCCGTCCGGGGATCTCGCCCTGAGCACAATGCTCTCCAGCGAGGCTTTTCCTGTGGCGGACACCACCTTGCAGACGGCTCTCCGCTTTCTCCGGCGGGACGCCATAACTCTTCCGGACTCCCCTGTTGGCCTGGTAATTGCGGGGTTTGAGGGCCAGAGGCTCGGATTTGTGAAGAATCTCGGACGCAGATGCAACAATCTTCTCCCCGCAGGCAGAAGAATCAGAATGGAAATATGAATATGAAAAAAATATTTTTCGGCTTTGTCGCCGCGCTCGCTGCAATATCTCTCCAGGCGCAGACCCAGGAGGAATTCCTCTCTCGCTACAACACCCTGAACAAGAATCTCGGACCGGCAGGTGTCGGGGTCGAGACGCTTCTGGACAAGTGGGAGGAGGCATATCCCAACGATGTCAACATGCTGTCGGCACGTTTTCTCTACTACCTCAACAAGAACCAGGAGACAAAGATTGTCCCGAAAAATTCGGACAGGTTCCTCGGCCAGAAGCCGATCGTGACGCTCAAGGATTCGCTCGGGAATCCGGTCAACTATTTCTCCGAGACGATGTACGACGACGAGCAGTTCGGTCTGGCTGTCAAGGCGATAGACCATGCATGCGAGATGTATCCGAACAGGCTCGACCTCCGCTTCTCGAAAATCGGCGCCCTCGTCGGATATGAGAAGGAAAGCCCCGACATGGCAACTGCCGCCCTTGGCGAGCTCATAGACTACGACCGCAAGTTCTCCCCTAAGTGGGAATATCCCGATGTCGTGGCAGACAGGGAATTTTTCGACGCGATGGTCCAGGAATACTGTTTCGCCCTCTTCCGCATCGCAAGCCCGCGGAGCTACGAGGCCTTCAGGAGCATCTCCGAGAAGATGCTTTCCTACGAACCGTCCAACACTCTCTTCCTGGACAACATCGGTTCCTACTGGCTCGTGGCAAAGAAGGACAACAAGCAGGCGATGAAGTACTACAAGAAAGTGCTGAAGCTCAAGCCAGACGACATCACGGCAATCCAGAACTGCATAATCATGGCCCGCACGAGCCACGACAAGAAGACTGAGCTCCGCTATCTTCCGGACTTCATCAAATATTCCACCGACACTACCGCAGTCAAGTCGGCAAAGATCAGACTCGAATACCTGTCAGGCAAGAAATAATGAAACCCTTTGCGGATTTCTCCGTATATATAATTATATGAAACTTTCGCAATTTCACTTTCCCCTTACGAGGGACAAAATAGCCTCCGAACCTCCGAGATGGAGAGACGAATGCAGGCTGATGGTGCTCCACAAGGACACAGGAGAGATCGAGCATAAGCAGTTCAAGGATATCATCAATTATTTTGGTGCCGGAGACAACTTCGTCCTCAACGACACCAAGGTTATCCCTGCCATGCTGAAAGGCAAGAAGGAGAAGACAGGAGCAGACATCGAGGTTTTCCTCCTGAGAGAACTGAACCATGACCAGAGACTCTGGGACGTAATCGTGGATCCCGCCAGGAAGATCAGAATCGGCAACAAGCTGTATTTCGGTGATGACGAGAGCCTTGTGGCCGAGGTCATCGACAATACGACTTCCAGGGGGCGCACCCTGAGGTTCCTCTACGACGGGGAATACGAAGATTTCAAGAAGACGCTCTATGGACTCGGGAAAGCACCTGTCCCGAAGTGGGTCAAGGAGGATGTTACCCCGGAGGACAAGGAAAACTATCAGACCATTTTCGCAAAGCACGAAGGCGCCGTCGCCGCTCCCGCGGCAGGACTTCACTTCAGCCGCGAGCTCTTCAACAAGATGATCCTTGCCGACATCGAGAAGACATTCATCACCGTCCACATGGGAATCGGACATTTCCGCAAGGTGGACGTGGAAGATCTCTCGAAGCACAAGACCGACTCCGAGAGACTGATAATCACTCCCGAAGCTGCCGCAAAGATCAACGCCACCAAGCGCGCCGGCCACAAGATCCTCGCGGTAGGAATCACCACGGTTCTCGGGCTAGAGACATTCGTCACTACGAACGACGAGGTCGAGCCATACAACGGATGGACCAACAAGTTCATATTCCCGCCCTACCGCTTCGCGATTCCTGACGCAATCGTGACCAATTTCCACCTTCCCTACTCCACGATGCTGATGTGCACCGCCGCATTCGGAGGATATGAAAAGG
>CAYTXA010000165.1:0-4399 GCA_964440865.1 uncultured Muribaculaceae bacterium
GTGGAACTGATGTTCGTGGGCGTCTGCATCGTGGCATGCCTGCTTTCCGTTTTGTTCCGCAGATCTTCGCGGAAGAACCCTTCTCTGGGTCTCGATTTGCCCAGTTCCGCGAAATAGCCGAAAATAATCTGTAACTTTTTAGGAAAAAATGGGGAAAATTGCATTTTTTTACGTAATATTGTGCCATTGTAGCTAGACCAATAACCACAACTCTCTTATTATTAACTAACAATCAATAACATGAAGCGTTTCTTACAATTCTGTTTGACCCTTCTGCTCATGTCTGCTGCCATTCCTGCAATGGCGGACGTGGTGGTCAAGGGTACAGTGACCGACGCTGAAGGACAGCCAGTCATCGCGGCTGGTGTCGTCGAGGCGGGCACCACGAACGGAGTCATCACTGACGTGGATGGAAAATACACCATCACAGTGGCTTCCGCAAACAGCACTCTGCAGTTTTCATGCATCGGCTATCAGTCCAAGGACGTTGAAGTCGCTGGACGCAGCGTTGTCGATGTAATGCTGGAAGTCGAGGCATCGTTCCTCGAGGAGGCCGTAGCCATCGGTTACGGTACCCAGAAGAAGGCCGATATCACCTCCTCTGTCCAGAGCGTAAACTCCGAGGAGTTCAACAAGGGAGCAGTCCTCGATGCCGGCCAGCTCATCCAGGGTAAGGTCGCTGGACTCCAGATCACCGTTTCTTCCGGTGACCCGACCAGCTCCTCCTCGGTTATGCTCCGCGGTTATTCCTCCCTTATGGGTTCCACCGCACCTCTCGTCCTGATCGACGGTATCCCCGGATCTTTCTCCACTGTTGCTCCTGAGGACATCGAGAGCATCGACGTGCTGAAGGATGGTTCCGCAACCGCCATCTACGGTACCCGCGGTACGAACGGCGTCATCATCATCACCACCAAGAACGGTAAGCGTGAGATGCCCGCTACTGTTACGTACTCCGGCTATGCTTCCGTATCCCGCTGGCTCAAGAGGCCTGACTTCATGGATGCGGATGATCTTCGCGAACGCTGGAATGAAGGCTATACTTTCTCCGGTGCCAACGACAAGGATTACGGTAACGATACCGACTGGCTCGGTGAGGTCAGCAGGGTAGCTATCTCCCACAACCACAACCTTTCCGTCATGGGCGGCGGCGCACACAGCAACTACACTGCCAACGTCTCCTACCGTGACAACCAGGGTACCATCAAGGGAACGGGCCAGTCTGAGATCCGTGCCCGTGCAATGGTTTCCCAGTACATCTTCGACGACAAGGTCAAGCTTTCCGCCGAGCTTCTCGCAAGCGAGTCCGAGAGCGACACTGGATTCAACCCCGGATACGACGTATACCGTATGGCTTGCATCCAGAACCCGACCCAGGCTATCAAGGATGATGAAACCGGAAAGTGGGTTGAGCGTGACGTATACTTCTACAACAACCCTGTCTCCCCGATCCACGAGACCTATGGCATGTCCCGCAACAGGAGCCTCCGCTTCAACGGCAAGGTCGAGTACGATCCGTTCGAGTTCCTGCACCTGTCCGCGCTCTATGTACGCAAGGGACAGAACTCCATCAGCGGCAGCTACCGCACCCTGAACTCTGCAACCGGAGTCGAGAGCGGCCACAACAGCGCTTCCCGCGGTGCTTCCGACTATATCTACAACAACGTCGAGCTCCAGGCAAGCTTCCAGAAGGACTGGGGTGACCACCATGTCACTGCAGTCGCAGGATATTCCTACGAGGACAACGTTACCGAAAGCTTCTCCATGAGCAACCGCGACTTCCCGTCCGATGCTTACAAGTGGAACAACATGGGCCTCGGAAAGGGCATCAGCGATGGTGAGTCTTCCGAGTCTTCCTACAAGAGCAAGACCCAGCTTATCGGTCTCTTCGCCCGTGCTACCTACAACTACAAGGACCGCTACCTCGCAATGGTTTCCTTCCGTCGCGACGGTTCCTCCAAGTTCGGCGAGGATTACAAGTGGGGTAACTTCCCCGGCGTATCTCTCGGTTGGCGTATAAACAACGAGGATTGGATGAAGCAGTACAAGTGGCTGAACAACCTCAAGCTGCGTGCTGGATTCGGTATCACCGGTATCGATATCAGCGATCCTTACCAGTCTCTTGCATCTCTTTCCTATAACGGATACATGCTCTACAACGGCAACTGGACTCCTGTGCTGACTCCTGTCCGCAACGATAACCCGAAGCTCCGCTGGGAGAAGAAGTACGAGTACAACCTCGGAGTTGACTTCGCAGTCCTCAACGAGAGACTTTCCGGTAGCATCGATGTTTACCAGAGGGATACGAAGGATGCGCTCTGGAACTACACCGTTCCTTCTCCTCCCTACCAGTACACCAGCATGATGGCAAACGTAGGCCACATCCGCAACCGTGGTGTCGAGATTCTGATCAATGCAACTCCTGTTCTGACCAAGGACTTCCAGTGGAATACTTCCTTCACGTTCTCGGACAACCAGAACAAGCTTATCAGCATCACTCCTCCGTCCGGATCTGACCTCCAGCTGTCCACCAACTACTTCGATACCGGTTACACCGGAGAGCCTATCCAGACCTCTACCCACCGTGTAAAGGAAGGCTGGCCCATCGGTAACTTCTACGGCCTCAAGTCCGCCGGCCTCAACAAGGCAGGAAAGTGGGTTGTAGAGCGTTACAACATCGACAAGGACGGCAACAAGCTCAGCAAGTTCCTCGACCTCGCAGAGAACGCATCTTCTGCAGACTGGCAGGTTCTCGGAAACGGTGTTCCCCAGGTCTACATCAACTGGAACAACACCCTGAACTACAAGAACTGGGATCTCCAGGTCACCATGCGTGGCGCATTCGGATTCCAGCTGCTGAACTACCAGAAGCTCTTCTATGCCAACCCGACCATCCAGTACAACGTGCTCAACGAGGCATTCGACCCGATCGACGTCGTTGACATCTACACTGGCGAGAAGACAGGCGACAAGGTCGTCCTCAACGACTCCCAGCGCTATGTCAGCTACTACATCGAGGATGGCGACTACTGGAAGATCGACAACATCACTCTTGGCTACACCTTCAACTTCAAGAGCAACTTCTTCAAGAACCTCCGTGTCTATGGTTCTCTCCACAATGTTGCTACCATCACCGGTTACTCCGGCCTCGATCCTGAGGTACGCGTTTCCTACGGTGGCAATGGATTTGACCCGGGTACCGACGACCGTGACAAGTATCCTACCATCCGTTCGTATACTTTCGGAGCTGTCCTGACCTTCTAATCTGTATTACATCATGAAAAAGATAAATATCTCGATATTGGCAATGCTTGCGGCTGCTGCCACCGTTGTCAGCGGTTGCTTCAACCTTGACGAGGAGGCATACTCCGAGATCGTCCAGAAGGACTTCGTGCCTTCTGCAAACGATGTCGCTTCCCTGACCGCGAGCGCTTATACGCCTCTTGCCTACTTCATGGACTGGCAGGGTTACTTCGATGCTCAGGAAGAGCCTTCCGACGAGTTCATCACCCCTGTACGTCCCAACGGATGGGATGATGGCGGTACCTATCAGCGTATGCACAAGCACACCTGGACCAACCAGGAATGGCAGCCTTGGAACACCTACCAGACTCCTTACGAGGCCATCAACAATGCTAACCGTGTCCTTGGCCAGATTGAGGACGGCTCTCTTGCCACCGGCGATCAGAAGGAGGCTATCGAAGTCGGACTTCGTGCCGTCCGTGCTCTCTGGTACTGGATCCTCCTCAACAACCACGGCAACGTGCCCATCGTGACTTCTTTCTCTGCCGACGTGCCCAAGCAGGCTACCCGTCAGGAGGTCTATGACTTCGTAGTCAGCGAGCTCACCGACTGCCTTAACAGCGGCAAGCTTTCCAAGGAGAAGAATGGCGCTTCCTACACCCAGCTCAACTACTGGAGCACCGAGATGATCCTCATGAGGACATACCTCAATGCTGAGGTCTATACCGGCACTGCCCAGTGGGAGAAGGCACTCGCCTGCGCAGAGGACATCATCAACAATGGCCCTTACACGCTCTCTGCAGACTACTCCGACAACTTCAAGGTTGACCTGAGCGAGTCCAACACCGAGGTCATGCTTGCCGTTCCTTATGACAGCAAGATCAAGACCGGAGGCCATGTATTCAGCGAGAACGCTAAGTTCTATCCTCCTGTTTCCAAGAATTACTTCGGCTGGTCCTACCAGTGCTGGGGCGGTGCTTGCGCCAACCCTCAGTTCGTAGATTCCTATCAGCCCGGTGACCTCCGCAAGGAGAAGACCTGGATGTATGGTCCTGCCAAGAAGGGCGATACCTACGTATGGACGAACCTCAACTATCTTCCTTCCCTTACCAGCAAGGATGACGACAAGGGTGGTTCCATGACTAGCATCGACTTT
>CAYTXA010000166.1:0-323 GCA_964440865.1 uncultured Muribaculaceae bacterium
GGCAGCCCTATCGATGACTCCGCCACGTCCCGCGTCGGGACCGCTGCGGACGGGCTCGAAGTGGCTGTGGGTATCATTGACATGAAGTATCGTAAGTCTCTGGGCATCAGCTCCGGAGACAAAAGCCAGCATAAGGCATGCAGCAAGCAGAATCTTTCTCATATTCCTTCCTCCTATTCTACTATCCTGATCCTGCCGTCAGTGGCATAGTCTATCGGAGTGCCGGCCTCGCCGAGGCTCCTCACGTAGGGCAGCATCACGTCGATGATGTACTCCGGGAACGTCTCGAGCGAAATGGCGTTGCGTGCCGCACTGATTCCGTC
>CAYTXA010000166.1:362-4389 GCA_964440865.1 uncultured Muribaculaceae bacterium
ATCATCGATCGGCTCGCCCCCGATTTCGGCAGAAACGAGTCTGCCGGACTTGGAGGAAACGCAACGCGCCCCTCCGATAATCTGCCACCGGGTGGAAGCCATGTGCTCAAGCAACGCACGCACGTCCTTCCCCTTCAGGCGGAGATAGCAGAGATTGTTCTTGAACGGGAACATGGACATTATGTCGTCCACAAGCACGACCCCGTCGGGCATATCCACCCTGATGCCGCCATAATTGACAAGCCCGAAGTCCACGGTCTTTCCGTACTTCTCGCGGGTGAATCTCATCAGCTCATCCACGAACCAGTCGCCGAGAGCGCACTCCGGGTAGCCGTCCGTGGTCATGACCCTCACAGAAGTGGCGATAGGTTCCTTGACGGAAGCCATCTCGTCCTGCGCATCGAGCAGAACCTTAGCGACCTTCGGGGTCACCCCGCCTCGGAACACCTTTCCGGACGGGGAGACGTACTTCTTTCCCTGCATCTTTCCCATGGCCTCGGGAACGTCGGCGGCGCTGGAAGCGCGCACCCCCGTCCTCGAGCCGTCCATCTTCGACCTCGTCCAGGTCATCTCCTGGGCAGAGAGCGAAACACACATCAATGCTGCCCCGAAGAGCAGCAACATTCTTCTACTCACAATATTCTTATTTTACAATTATTTCTGTTTCAGCCACTTCCAGAGATCCTTGAACGTAGACTTCTTGCCATACATCAGGATTCCAGCCTTGTAGATCTTGGCGGAAGCCCACCCGCATGCGAAGAACGTCACAACCAGCAGCAGTATCGACAGGATCAGCTGCCATGCCGGGACACCGAACGGAATCCTCGCGAGCATTACGATCGGAGACGTGAACGGGATCATGGATCCCCAGAATACCACGCCGCTGTCAGGAGCCTTGAAGCAATAGAGAGCGATAAAGAACGCAATCATCAACGGAATAGTCACCGGAAGCTGGAGCTGGGAAGAGTCTCCCTCGTTCTCGACAGCGGAACCGATCGCGGCAAAGAGCGAAGCGTAGAGCAGGTATCCGAAGACGAAGAATACCACGAACGCAATGACGATCTGGCCCCAGTTTATGCTGAGAAGCGTGGACATGATGGTCTGCATTCCGCCTGCATCGCTGGAAGCCATCTGCTCCACCTGTGCCTGCATTGCAGGGTCGGAGGCGGCAGCCATGCCTGCGGATATGGAATCCATGCCGAAGATGGCAGCTCCTGCTGCAACCAGAATCAGAGTCAGCACAATCCAGAGGAAGAACTGGGTCAGGGCGACGAGGGCAATGCCGATGATCTTTCCGAACATCAGCTCCGTAGCCTTTACGCTGGAAACAAGCACCTCCACAACCCTGCTGGACTTCTCCTCGATCACGGACGACATCACCATGCCGCCGAACATGGCAATGAACATGTAGATGATGATTCCCAGAAGCATGGAGATAAGCATGTAGATTTCGGAAGAGGTGATCTTCTCCTCGCCGTCCTCGCCAAGTGTGATGGTGGCAAGGTGGATGTCCGGCTCGACATCCGAAAGGATATTCTTCAGACCATCAATGCCATAGGAATCTATGCGGTAATCCTCCACGGCGTCGTTGACCTTCCCCTCAAGATTCTCGACCAGGTCCACACCGAGAGGCTTGCCGGAATAGGTCACTGCAGTAACATTCTTCGTGGCAGTATCGATCGCGGATACATAGAGCTCAGCGTCCATGCCAAGGTCTGCGAGCTTGGTCTTCAGCGTATCGGGATCGTAGCTCGAGAAATCAGAATATGTAGCCGCCTCGGAATCCTCCAATGTAGGCAGCACGATGCCGGACTTGTCGACCACGGCAATCTTCTTCGCCTCTTCCTTTGCCCCGATCATGATCAGGGAGGGCAGGATGCACAGAGCCGCGAAGAAGATGGGCGAAAGAAATGTGATCAGGAGGAAAGACTTCTTCTTGACCCTGTCGCTGTACTCGCGACCGACAACAATGCCAACTTTATTCCAGTTCATAGTTTATGCTCCTTCCGTTACAAGTTTGATGAATATGTCGTTCATGCGAGGCATGAGTTCACGGTATGAATTGATAGTCACGCCCTTGGCTATGTAGGCCTCAAGGGTGGAATTCCCATCGATCTCGCGCGGAAGCACCTGGGTATGACGCCCTTCGGCATCCGTGTAGACGAGCTCCACGTTGTTGTTGCCGTACTTGCGGCGTATGTCGGTCACGCCGCCGGTCACGACAAGATGCGCCTTGTCGATCAGCGCGATGTTGTCGCACAGCTCCTCGACAGACTCCATGTTGTGGGTAGAGAGCATGATCGTGGCGCCTTCGTCCCTGAGGCGGAGAATCTCCTTGCGGATTATCTCGGCATTGACAGGATCGAATCCGGAGAAAGGCTCATCGAGGATCATCAGCGAAGGACGATGGACAACCGTCGTTATGAACTGGAGCTTCTGTGCCATACCCTTGGAGAGCTCCTCGACCTTCTTCTTCCACCAGTCCTGGATCCCGAAACGGTCGAACCATTTCCTGAGTTCCTGACGGGCATCGCCAGAGGACATACCCTTCAGGCGAGCAAGATACATCGCCTGCTCCCCTACCTCCATCTTGCGGTAGAGCCCCCTCTCCTCAGGCAGATAGCCGATCTTCTCGACATCCTTCTGGGTGATGGGGCGCCCGTCGAAGAGCACCTCTCCGCTACCAGGGATGGTGATGCGGTTAATGATGCGGATCAGCGTGGACTTTCCCGCACCGTTGGGGCCCAGAAGGCCGAAAATCTTGCCCTCGGGGACATCTATCGACACCCCGTCCAGGGCAACCTTCGGCCCGAAAGATTTATGGATGTCGTTGCATGTTATTTTTCCCATTTTGCTGTATATGAATTTGTTATCGCGTATTGACCATTCTCGTCACGAGCTCCCTCAGTAGCTCTGGAGGATCCGTCTCCTCGCCGTTTCCGCCCTTCCCCCTGTAGTCGAACTCCTCCAGAAGGCTCACGACCTTCATCGTGCGGAGCATAGGCCAGTTGGCAGCGGCAGTGTCATACTCCCTGAAGAAGTAAGGATTGCCCAGAAGTGCAGTCTTCTCCTGAGTGGACAGAGTACCCTTCCGCCGCTGCAGGGCCTCGTAGCGCAGAAGCCTGCTGAAATGCAGGAACATGGCGCTTATTGCCGGAGGCATGACGAACTTCGCTGCGGAGCCTATGTAGGAGGCAATCCGGAGAGCCTTCGGGTATTCCGCGTAAGACAGAGCCTTCGTCAGCTCGAATATGCTGAACTCCCTGCTTATTCCGATATTGTCCTCTATGTCCTTGGCCGTCACTACCTTGGCATCCTCCGGAAGATTATGCAGGAGCTTCTGGGTCTCGTTCGCCACCCTGCTGAGGTCAGTGCCTACGGACTCGGCAAGAAGGCTGGCGGCATCAGGATCGATCCTGAGGCCGAGGGAAGAATAGTAGCCGGTTATCCAGTCTGCCATCTCATAGTCCCTCACCGCAGGAGAATCCACCACGACCCCCTTCTTCAGAATATTCTTGTAGAAAGCAGTGCGCTTGTCGACGCTCTTGCCGTGGAAAAGCAGGACGAGCACGGTCGAATCCAGCGGATCCTCGCAATACTGCGCCAGAGGCTCCAGGGACGTCCTCATGTTCTGCATCTCCTTGACTACCACGAGCCTGCGCTCAGCCATCATCGGATAGCTCCTGGCCTCCGTGGCGATGCTGTCCGCATCGGTGTCAAGGCCGTACCAGACGGTCTGGTTGAAATCCCTCTCTTCGTCGGCAAGGGCATGGCCCATGATCTCGGAGCAGACAAGGTCGGGATAGTACGGCTCATCTCCCATCAGGAGATAGACAGGAGAAAAAACGCCAGCGCGGACGTCAGAAATTATTTTACGGCAGAGACCTGCCACATCTGCTTTTCGAGCCATGACCTTTTATCCTGACAAAGATAGCAAAAAAACAGCCGGCCCGAACGGACCGGCCTGCCTATATCAGGAATATAGCAAAACTTTAACAGAATCTTAACCGCAGAAATGACTGATTCC
>CAYTXA010000167.1:0-4169 GCA_964440865.1 uncultured Muribaculaceae bacterium
ATTTTCAGTGTGGACCAGCTAGGGCTTGAACCTAGGACCTCCAGATTATGAGTCCGGAGTCGTGATGCGGCATCGGGCGAGCTTTTCCGCCATGCCACGCTCGAGGATGCCCGCCTCGCCTAGCCTTTCGACTGTCCACAGCCGCTTCGGATTGTTCTCACGGTACAAGACGACTCCGTGGGCTGCATATTTCCCTATGTAGGGATGTGATTTCAGCGAGTCCTCCGGCAACGACCACAATGGGTACGGCTGCGGAGGACTCACTGTAATGAGATCCTTCAGCTTGTCGTAGCGCTCCTGCCCGAAATTCCGTATATCCAGAAGCTGTTCCGGGTAGGAGTATCCATGCAGCTTCTCCCTGTACTTTACTATTTCCGAGGCGTACCAGCCTCCGATTCCGGGGAGTGCGTCAAACGCCGCGGAATCCGCCTTGTTCAGGTCGGTCTGCGGTATTGTGATGTATTTCTCAAGTCTCTGATAGACAGAATTTTCGACTACATATGACTTCGCGAAATCGCTCTTTCGGCGAAACCTTCCTCCTGCTTTCCGGTAGTGGTCGATGGACTCTGCCTGGCGAGGCGAAAAACCGAGCCGGACAAGGTCTTCGACAGAAACCGTGTTCGGGTCGAAAGCGAATGACTCATAGCTTCGCTTCATGGTGGAGAGCCTGTATTTCTGGACTGCCGGCTCATGGGGAGAATCCCGTCTGTATACGCTTCCGCTGTGGCGGCCTCCACTGCTGCCTGCCCTTCGTTTTGCTTCGTAGCCTCCAGTGTCTCCCTCCGGAGGTAGAATGGACTGGTCCACGACATAAACCGTATCGGGGCTGTCACGGTTCGAGATGATTCTCGCCGTGGCTGCCTTGTAGACAAAAATCGCTGTCTGGTAACCTATTACAAGAAAGCAGAGCGCAATTGCCCCGACCATGAAAGACGCCGACGGACGCCTGTCATTTTTCTCCTTTGCCATCCTCCCTGATGGCTCTCTCTCCGTGCTTGTTCTTTTCCTGCGGTTTTCCCGCGACTATTATCACGATTTCTCCCTTCGGTTCGTGCTCGGTGAACCATTCCGCCACTTCGGCGATAGTACCTCTCCGGTGTTCCTCATGCACCTTCGAGATTTCCCTGGCGACGGAGCACTCGCGCTCGGGGCCGAAGAATTCGGCGAACTGCTGGAGCGTCTTCACCAGGCGATAGGGAGACTCATAGAATATCATCGTACGTGGCTCCTGGGCGAGCTCGCCCAGCAAAGTCTGCCGTCCTTTCTTCACGGGAAGGAAACCCTCGAAACAGAAACGGTCACACGGAAGCCCGGAAGAAACTATGGCCGGAATGCATGCAGTTGCCCCCGGAAGAGTCTGGACCTCAATGCCTTCCTGGGCGCAAGTGCGGACGAGGAGAAACCCGGGGTCGCTGATGCCGGGAGTGCCGGCGTCGCTGATCAGGGCTACGT
Source organism: uncultured Muribaculaceae bacterium (assembly GCA_964440865.1). Classification (GTDB taxonomy): domain Bacteria; phylum Bacteroidota; class Bacteroidia; order Bacteroidales; family UBA932; genus Cryptobacteroides. The sequence goes on from CAYTXA010000167.1 coordinate 1,453, forward strand.
TGAGTCCGTTCATGATCCTGTCCTTGATGGTGCCGACCGTCTGGTGCTCATTGAACTTGTGGTGCGACTGGAGCGGACGGTGGATGTCATAGTGCTTCAGCAGGACGGAGCTGGTCCTGGTGTCTTCCGCCAGAATCAGGTCTGCGTTCTTCAGAACCTCGACGGCCCTGTATGTCATGTCGTCGAGATTTCCTACCGGTGTCGGAACTATGTACAGTTTTCCGTAACTTTGCATGACACAAATTTAAGGAAATGTTCGCGGAAAACATACGAAAAAGCGGAAGCGTTGAGGTGATATGCGGGTCCATGTTCTCGGGCAAGACCGAGGAGCTGATCCGCCGTCTGAAGAGGGCTCGTTTTGCAAACCAGAAGATCCTGGTTTTCAAGCCTGGGGTCGATACGAGGTATTCCAGGGAAGATGTCGTGTCTCATGACCAGCACAGCCTTGAGGCCCATCCGATCCAGGATCCTGAGGTGATGCTGGATGTTCCTGCCGAGGTGCAGGTTGTGGGCATCGATGAGGCCCAGTTCTTTCCGGACTCCCTTGTTGATGTCGTCAGGACGTTGGCTGACAGGGGAGTGCGCGTAATCATCGCAGGGCTGGACATGGACTTCAAGGGGAAGCCTTTCGGGCCTATGCCTGAGCTCATGGCTATTGCGGAGGATGTGACGAAGGTCCATGCCATCTGTGTCCGGTGCGGTTCCCTCGCGAGCTATTCCCACCGCCTTTCCCGCAGCAAGAAGCTGGTCCTGCTTGGCGAGAAGGATGTCTATGAGCCGCTTTGCCGCGACTGCTACCTCAAGGCCCTTTCCGAGGACTGACATTGCACAAAGAAAAGAGGCCGACTCTCCATCGAGCCGACCTCTTTATTTTTGCGGATAAGTCTAGTCCTTCACGGACTTCATCGCCTCGCGGATCTTTGCCTCGATCTCGTCGGCGAGCTCTGGATTGTCCTCGACCAGCTTCTTCGTGGCCTCGCGCCCCTGAGCCAGCTTCGAGTCGTTGTAGCTGAACCATGAGCCGCTCTTCTGGATTATCCCCAGGTCGACGCCTAGATCCAGGATCTCACCGCTGCGGGAAATGCCCTGACCGTAGACGATGTCGAACTCGGCCTTCTTGAAGGGCGGAGCCATCTTGTTCTTGACGACCTTGACCCTGGTCCTGTTGCCGAGAGCCTCTTCGCCGTCCTTGATCTGAGTGAGCCTGCGCACATCAATGCGCACGGAAGCGTAGAATTTCAGCGCATTTCCTCCGGTCGTAGTCTCCGGGTTGCCGAACATCACGCCGATCTTCTCGCGCAGCTGGTTGATGAAGATGCAGCAAGTGTTTGTCTTGCTGATGTTTGCCGTCAGCTTGCGGAGCGCCTGGCTCATCAGCCTGGCCTGGAGGCCGACCTTGTTGTCTCCCATCTCGCCCTCGATCTCCGCCTTCGGAGTCAGCGCGGCTACGGAGTCGATGACCACGATGTCGATCGCTCCGGAACGGATCAGGTTGTCCGCAATCTCGAGAGCCTGCTCGCCGTTGTCCGGCTGGGACACGAGCAGCGTGTCGAGGTTGACCCCCAGAGCCTCGGCGTACGTCCTGTCGAACGCATGCTCGGCATCGATCATCGCGGCAATGCCGCCCATCTTCTGGGCCTCGGCGATCGCATGGATCGCAAGGGTCGTCTTGCCGCTCGATTCCGGTCCATAGATCTCGATTATCCTTCCCCTCGGGTATCCTCCGATTCCGAGCGCGTGGTCGAGCGAAATCGATCCGCTCGGGATCACCTGGACGTCCCCTTTTGGCTGGTCACCCAGTTTCATGATCGAACCTTTCCCGAAGTCTTTCTCAATCTTGTCGATCGTGGCCTGCAGCGCCTTCAACTTTCCTGCTTTTTCGGCTGCTGCCGCCTGCGCCTGTGCATCCATGGAGCCATCCGCATCAGGCTGAACTGTTTCCTTAGCCATATAAAAACTTATTTATTGTTATACCGGTCCACTGTGGTCCGGACTCCGACAAAGTTAAAATATTTTCCTTAATTTTGTCCAGCCCGGAATATAAAAGAAAGACTCATGGAAACGAAGAGGAAACTGCTCGGAAAGACTCCCGATGAGCTGAAGGAAATTGCCGTTGCCGCCGGTCTGCCGCCCTTTGCGGGCAAGCAGATTGCCCAGTGGCTGTACCAGAAGAAGGTACGCACCATAGGAGAGATGACAAATCTCTCGAAAACAGGCAGGGAAGCGCTCGGAAAAGAGTGGGAAGTCGGGGTGACGGAGCCTTCGGGATGGCAGCTTTCGAGCGACGGGACCAGGAAATATCTCTTCCCGGTTACGTGCAGCAAGAGGGGAGAACTATGGGCAGCGGAATCGGATACTGCCCTGGAAACCAGCGACGTGGAGGCGGTGATGATCCCGGAGGACGACAGGAAGACGCTGTGCGTCTCGTCCCAGGCGGGGTGCAAGATGGGCTGCCTGTTCTGCATGACCGGAAGGCAGGGATTCCACGGGAACCTTTCTCCGGCAGAGATCATCTCGCAGTTCATCTCGATACAGGAAAGCGATGCTCTCTCGAATGCGGTATTCATGGGCATGGGCGAGCCGCTCGACAATTTCGAGAACGTCAAGAGGGCGATAGAGATCCTGACTGCCCCGTGGGGATTCGGCTGGAGCCCGAAGAGAATCACCCTCTCGTCGGTGGGCGTCCTTCCGAACCTCAGGCGTTATCTCGACGAGAC
>CAYTXA010000168.1:0-4152 GCA_964440865.1 uncultured Muribaculaceae bacterium
GACCTCAAACTGGGTTTCATCCACGGCAGGCTGAAGACGGATGACAAGAGCGGCGTCATGCAGGCCTTTGCGGATGGCGAGATAGACATTCTTGTGGCTCCTACCGTGATCGAAGTGGGTGTGAATGTCTCCAATGCCACGATTATGGTGATAGAGAGCGCCCAGCGGTTCGGCCTCTCGCAGCTCCACCAGTTGCGCGGGAGGGTAGGGCGTGGCGGCGATCAGTCCTATTGCATCCTTGTAACCCCAGACAACCTCTCCGGCGATTCGATGAAGCGAATGGAGATAATGACGTCCACGACCGACGGATTTAAGATCGCAGAGGAGGACTTGCAGCTACGCGGCCCGGGCGACCTGCAGGGCACAATGCAAAGCGGCATCCCGTTCAATCTGAAAATCGCCAACCTTGTAACGGACGGCAATCTTCTTGAGGAGGCACGGCGTTTGGCGCATGAAGTGATAAGCGCCGATCCTGATCATACTCATTCTTATAATGAGATTCTCTGGAAGAATCTGAAGAATACCCATACCTCGGACATTCGCTGGGACGAGATCTCCTGAGGAATGTAATCTGCCGCTTGCGGACCCACACACTTACGCTGGAAAATATTACGTCTTCGGACACATTTCTGAATGCATATATTGTGATCGCTCATTTTGCGAGAAAGGCCGTATGCGTACACTTGAAAAATGTTCCCGCATCCGCGGAAAATTACAAGGCACATAATTTTTCCCACAAGGCACATAATTTAAATTATCTCCTTTGTAATTTTGCCCCTCTGCGGAGCACTGTCTTTCAGTAATTTACCAAGAGCTCCGAGACCGCCTTTCCGCGGAGGATGTCGTTCGTTCTGTTTTGTATATTCGCGCGCCTCTGTTCTCTTTATACGCCGGCGGATTTCACGCAGGCAGGATGCGTCCTCCCCTCATCCGCCTTCTGTCACTACTGATGACTCAACTGTCCACGCATAAGTATTCTCATATTAATAATAATGAGTATCTGTCCGGGAAAGTTGTTGCCATAATCGATGCGATAGATGGTCAATATTGCAAAAGCCAGATAATATTATTCGATGTCCGGGAAATGAAATGCAAAAAAAATCTTTGTATAAGGTCTTATGCGGCCCATTTTTATAAGGAAGGAAAGCCCTTATGGCCTTTATATAAAAACAAAATGGTATCTTTGCAATCACATAAAATTAGTGAATATATCTGATAATCGAGAACGATAAAGTTTTGACATTATGATAGAACTTGAATTTCCAGACGAAACAGTGAAGCAGTACAAGGAAGGCATCACCGGATTGGAGATAGCCTCGTCCATTTCGCAGAAACTGGCAAAGGAAGCTTTGGCTATAGAGGTAAACGGAGAGGTGGAAGACCTGACGCGTCCTATAGACCAGAACGCCAAAATCAAGATATTAACATGGGAAGACGACGGCGGTAAGCACACCTTCTGGCACACGTCTGCCCACCTTATGGCAGAGGCCATTCAGGAGCTGTTCCCCGGTACGCAATTCGGTATCGGTCCGGCCATTGAGAACGGATTTTATTATGATGTCACCACTCCTGAGGGCGTCGTAATAAGGGAAAGCGACTTCCAGAAGATAGAAGACAAGATGAAAGAGCTCCTCAAGAGCAAGGACAAGCTGGTCAGGGAAAATATTTCCAAGGCTGACGCGCTCAAGCTCTTTAAGGACAAGGGACAGAACTATAAGTGTGAGCTGATAGATGAGCTGCAGGACGGCAACATTACAATCTATAAGCAGGGTAACTATGTAGACCTCTGCAAGGGCCCACACCTTCCCGATACATCGTATATCAAGGCCGTTAAGGTGACGTCCGTGAGCGCTGCATTCTGGAGAGGCGACGCAAAAAATCCCCAGATGACCCGTGTATACGGCATCACGTTCCCCAAGCAGAAGATGCTGGATGAATATCTCCACTTGCTCGAGGAAGCCAAGAAACGCGACCACCGCAAGATAGGCAAGGAGATGGAGCTGTTCATGTTCTCCGAGAAAGTGGGCAAGGGCCTGCCTATCTGGCTGCCCAAAGGCACTATCCTCAGGGAGCAACTTACCAACTTCCTCAAGAAGATACAGCATCGCTTCGGCTACCTGCAGGTAATAACACCGCACATCGGCAGCAAGCAGCTCTATGTGACTTCGGGTCACTATGCAAAATACGGCAAGGACTCTTTCCAGCCCATCCATACACCGGAAGAAGGCGAAGAATATATGCTCAAGCCTATGAACTGCCCTCATCACTGCGAAGTGTACGCACGCAAGCCTCGTTCCTACAAGGATCTGCCGTTGCGCATCGCCGAGTTTGGTACAGTATACCGCTATGAGCAGAGCGGTGAGCTGCACGGATTGACCAGGGTACGTGGATTTACGCAGGATGATGCTCATATCTTCTGCCGTCCCGATCAGGTGAAGAGCGAGTTCCTCAACGTGATGGATATAATTATGATTATTTTCCACGCACTCAAGTTCGACAATTTTGAGGCTCAGATATCCCTGAGGGATAAGAAGGATCACAGCAAATATATCGGAAGTGACGAAAACTGGGAGAAGGCTGAGAGCGCCATTATTGAGGCTTGCAAGGAAAAAGGTCTCAACGCAAAGATAGAATACGGCGAGGCTGCTTTCTATGGCCCGAAGCTCGACTTCATGGTCAAGGATGCTATCGGACGCCGCTGGCAGCTGGGTACCATTCAGGTGGACTACAATCTGCCGGAGCGCTTTGGCCTGGAATACATGGGCGACGATAATGAGAAGCATCGCCCCGTGATGATTCACAGAGCTCCGTTTGGTTCGCTTGAGCGGTTTGTGGCCGTTCTTATAGAGCACACGTGCGGTCACTTCCCGCTTTGGCTGACTCCTGTACAGGCTACGGTGCTGCCTATATCCGACAAATTCAACGACTACGCCGAAGAGGTGAAGAAGTATCTTGACGAGAACGGCGTAAGAGTGGAAGTTGATACCCGTAGCGAGAAGATCGGCAGGAAGATACGCGACAACGAGATGCAACACATCCCTTACCTGCTCGTCGTAGGCCAGAAAGAGGCCGAGAGCGGCACAGTTTCTGTCAGAAAACAGGGACAGGGCGACACTGGTAGCATTAAATATCAAGATTTTGCAAAGAAAATTGCAGAAGAGGTTCTCCAAGAGACAAATAAATATTAATTTTGCAGCCGGTATGAGTCAGACATCCCGAAATTACGCGGGAATGTTCTGACAACCGAGGACCACTGAATGAAGAACGACAAGATAAAGAACCAGTATCGCGTAAACGAGCAGATACACGTACGCGAAGTACGCGTGGTAGGCGATAAGATTGCCTCTACGGTCATGCCCACTAATCAGGCTTTGGCTATAGCACAGCGCGAAGGGCTGGATTTGGTGGAGATTTCCCCGAATGCCAATCCGCCAGTGTGCAGGTTGATAGACTACTCCAAGTTTCTCTATCAGCAGAAGAAGCATGCCAAGGAAATGAAGGCCAAGCAGGTCAAGATCGAAGTCAAGGAGATCCGCTTCGGACCGCAGACAGATGATCATGACTACGAATTCAAACTGAAGCACGCTAAGGAGTTTCTCTCCGAGGGCAATAAAGTGAAGGCTTATGTGTTCTTCCGCGGACGTAGCATCTTGTTCAAGGAGCAGGGAGAAGTGCTTCTCCTCAGATTCGCCAACGATTTGGAGGAATACGGTAAGGTGGAGCAGATGCCTGTGCTTGAAGGAAAGCGTATGACCATCTTCATTTCTCCCAAGAAGTCGAACGGTGGCTCTGATGGCAAGAAGGCTCAGGGAGCTGCCTCGCAGACGGCCGAAACAAAGAAGGCGCCCAAAAACAATGGCCCCAAAGTGTTCGAGGAGCCTAAGATAGAGGGTGAGTAAATAAAAAGATAAGATATTAACGAGGTGTCAGGCGTTATTGGTATACACCTGTACCGTAAAAACAACAATAAAAATCAATCACAAAATGCCAAAGTTAAAAACAAACTCAGGAGCTAAGAAAAGATTTTCTTTTACAGCCACCGGAAAGGTTAAGCGTCATCATGCGTATCACAGCCACATCCTGACCAAAAAGACCAAGAAGCAGAAGCGCAACCTTGACCACATGGCCATCGTTGACAAATCGAACGTAAAA
>CAYTXA010000169.1:0-4031 GCA_964440865.1 uncultured Muribaculaceae bacterium
GCGCAAGCTTCTCGAGCTCGTGCAGAAGGGGCTTGTGTCCGGATGGGACGACCCGAGGATGCCTACGCTCTGCGGTGTCCGCCGCCGTGGCTACACTCCCGAGGCACTGAAGATGTTCTGCGAGAAGATCGGAGTCTCCAAGCACGAACAGCTCATGGACCTGCAGCTTCTGGAGTGGTGCGTCCGCCAGGATCTCAACGAGAGGGCAAACCGCTACATGTGCGTACTCGATCCCGTCAAGGTGACTATCACAAACTGGGAGAAAGGCAAGGTCGAGTGGTTCGACTGCCCGCTCAATCCCGCAGACCCCGAAGGAGCGACCCGCAAGGTGCCCTTCACGGGAGAACTCTACATCGAAAAGGAGGACTTCATGGAAGTTCCGCCGGCAAAGTACTTCCGCCTCCGTCCCGGTGGAGAAGTCCGCCTGAAGTACACCTACATCGTGAAGTGCGAGGAGGTTGTGAAGGATGCCGAAGGCAACATCACGGAGATCCGATGCACCTACGACCCGTCATCGAAACCCGGTGCTGGGGAATGGCGCAAGGTCAAGGGCACGATCCACTGGGTTTCCACGGAATACGCCAAGGAGCTGGAGCTCAGGCTCTACGACAAGCTCTTCACCCTGGCAGACATGAGCAAGGTGCCTGAGGACAAGGACTACAAGGACTTCCTCAACCCTGAATCTCTCATTGTATCGAAAGGCTATGCCGAGCCCGCCCTTCTGGAGGACAAGTCCGGTCTTGCCGTGCAGTTCGAGCGAAAGGGGTACTTCATAAAGGACCCCGACAGCACGCCCGACCATCCGGTCTACAATAAGACCACCGCTCTGAAAGACTCCTACAAGCCTGAGTAGCAGAGACATAAAGAAGAAGATGACCGCAAAGCACAGGACTTTGCGGTCATCTTTTTTGTGCCGGCGATAAGGTTTCACTGCTTCAATCCGGCTCCTTAACAGCCGGTCAGGGCCAAAGCAAGCGCCTACCAAAGCATAAACAATAAAGGCCCAAAACCATAAATAAAAATTAGGACGGGTCAGCGTGTACTGAGGTACAGAAGATGGCACCTCAAGGGACATACGTGCTACGAGGGGCAAGAAATTGGGACTCCGGTCACTCAAGAAATTATTTCTACATTTGACATGGAACGTTATTCGTCTGGTCAATGTATACACTTTTTTGGAATGCTGAAGTCAGCAGATTTCAAGGTCTGCGAGCATCAGTTCCACAGGAAGTGATCTCATGGGAATTCTGGGCAGAGACTTGTATTATTAATTTGTTTTATATAACTTTACAACAAAAGGAATATAGGCCGTACCATGTTGATAGACAAAAAAGATTGGAAAGAAAAGATAGGGACGAATGTGTATATTCGTATGGAGAAGGAGAGAAGGAGGAGATTGTTCGTTCCGCAGTAAAGAAAATGTTCTCGAAAAAAACGTGAAGAAATGTTTAGTTGTCATAATTTTAGCCATCTTGACACTCTGCCCGGCTCATGGTCAGGAGACATTGAGAGGAGTTGTTTCCGACACTTCCGGTGCTGTAGTTGCAAGCGCCGTAGTGGAGTTGTTTGATGGAGCTGATACGACAGCACGTTTTGTGGATTACGCCGTGACAGATTCGACCGGTCAATTCCTGATCTCCGGATATGGTCCAAAACGACATACATTACGTGTTAGTTGTTTTGATTATGAGCCATTTGTCGGAACATTTGAGCATGGCAAGGACACTGTCGTCCTCGTACCGGAGATAAATCGTCTGGAAGCCGCAGTTGCTACGGCAGACTACACTAAATTCAGGGCCAACAGAATCACAGTTGACATGGTCGGAAATCCCCTTGCGGAAGGAAAGCAGGCGGCGACTTTGCTCAGGTATTTGCCTGGAGTACATTCTGTCGGCAAAGATTATGCGGTATTTGGAAAAACTGCGACTGTATATATCAACAACAGGATGCTTCGCAACCAGGGGGAACTGGAAAATCTTTCTGCCGAGAAAATCGAGAAAATCGAAATCATCCCGATGGCAGGCAGCAAATACAATTCCACAAACGAAGGCTCCATCGTAAAAATAACTCTTAAACGCCCTGAAACTGGCACATTCGGAACACTTTCGGCAAGTTCCGGAGTCTATTACAATGGGCTTCGCAGCGTAACCGGCGATGCGTCCATCAATCATCGCAGCGGCAACCTGAGTCTGTATGGCGATGTTTATGCAAGCAGCTACCATACCCGAACGGTTTACGGCAAAGACGCACGCTACCCGGATTCCGGGATTTCGATGACTACGAATTCTGTCACGAAAGCAGATTCATACCAACTGCAGGGTATGGCATCAGCGATGTATGACTTCAGCGAAAATCATTCCCTGGGAATTCTGTTCAGGGCATATTACTATCCCGAGAAGTCATTCCAGAAGGACAACAACCATACAATCGTTCCGTCAGGAAACAGGACCGAAAGCGGCTACGAGTCGGATACTGACTCTCATGACAGGGAATTCCAGACCTCATTGAACTATTCTCTCGGACTGGATGACAATGGCTCGATCCTGACTGTCATGGCTGATTGGCTGAAATCCATAGATGAGTTTGAGATGCCCTATTCGTCTACCGGCAATCCTGGACTTGATGCCCTTAAATCAGGCGTCCACGATTCGTGGACTGCACAGGACATGTTCAGGGCAGATGCTGATATGACCAAGATTTTCTCCGACGGATCGGAGCTGGATCTCGGTCTCTCCGGCAACCTTGTCAGTGCCGATGACAAGTATGATGGAAACGGGTATCGCTATAAGGGCAGGAACCTTTCATCCTACGCCCAGGTATCAAAGGAGTTTGGGGATGTAAGTTTACAGGCAGGGCTGAGATATGAACACGACAACATCTGGTACAAGCCGGAAGGTACATCTTCAGCGTCAAGATCTTATGACAGGTTGTTCCCGAGCGTTATGATTGGCTGGTCGATAGATGATGACAAGGACAGAAATCTCAGCTTCGGATATGAAAGGCGTGGCGGCGGAATGCCGTATTGGTATATTTCTCCGGAGAAAAAGTGGACCGGGGAATTTTCATATCAGGTCGGAAACCTTTCTCTCGGTCCGGACAAGTACCATGATTTTGAAGTCATATATTCCCATAATTCAAAGCTTTCCGCGACTTTAATCCTTGACTTCCGGAAAGACCTGATGACAAGGGTGACAAAGACAGACGCTGATGATCCATTGGTGCGGTATGTCACTTTTGAAAATGCCGGGAAAAATTTCTACTATGCCCTTGACCTTGAGTACAAGCCATGGATCACGAAATGGTGGTATTCAGACTTTGATGTCTTGCTGGCAATGTCCCGGTACGTTTACCCGGCTGAAAGTTACAATGATTTCTACTCGTTCTGGTGGTGGGACAATGATTTTCGCTTCGGGACTTGGGGAGGAAGGTTAAGTTTTAGCGGTGAGACACCGAGAAGGCTTTCCCCCGAAACGAAGTTTGCTGCTGTCTACCATTCGAGCGCTTCTGTATACAGATACCTGTTCAAGAATCGGTTTCTTGTCCAGCTGTCGGCAAGCAATCCCATAGGAATCGGGAGAACGGAGTATGTGGATACTCCAGATTATCACCTCAAGAACACTTACAAGTCAAAGATATGGACTGTCACTCTCTCTTTGACATATAATTTTTCCTCTGGGATGCGTAAGGACTTCAAACAGGTATCTTCCCTCCAATCGACAAGGAGAGGAACATATTCTGCTCAATAATGACAAAGAAATTCAAGTTCTATCGCCAATTCGATACAATGGATTGTGGCCCTTCTTGTTTGGGAATGGTCGCATCCTGGTACGGGAAAAATTATCCTCTCGACTATCTTAGAAACCTATGCTCTCTATCGAGAAATGGCGTTTCCCTAGCCGGAATTCATGATGCTGCCGAGACAATCGGTATGCGAGTACAATCCATGAAGATGAGACTTGAGGCACTGGAAGCAGAATGCGCCCTTCCTTCAATAATACATTCGGAACAAAATCACTTCATGGTCTTGTATC
>CAYTXA010000170.1:0-3985 GCA_964440865.1 uncultured Muribaculaceae bacterium
CGGTTGGTCTTCAGGTTGGCGGAGTAGTCCTCGGCACCGAGGGCGATACCCATCATCCTGTCGCTTGCAGTAGCGATCTCATATGCGTTGAGGACGCCCTTTGCGCTCTCGATGGCAGCCATGATCAGGGTACGGCCTACGCATCCGAGCTTCTCCTCCCACTTCAGGATCTCAGCCTCGAGCTCCTTGACCTCTTCTGCGGTCTCGGTCTTGGGCATGCGGATTACCTGTACGCCGGCCTTCACGACGGCCTCGACATCCTTCTTTCCGTAAGGAGTGCTGAGCGGGTTCACGCGGACAACCATCTCGGTATCACCGTAGTTGATGGTCTTCAGAGCGTTGTAGACAAGAAGCCTTGCAGCGTCCTTCTCGGCCATGGTGACGGAGTCCTCGAGGTCGAGCATGATGGAGTCGGGCTTGTAGATGTAGGCATCCTGCATCATTCCGGGGTTGTTGCCCGGGACGAACATCATTGTTCTTCTAAGTCTATCTTTCATGGTGATTCCTCCTTAGTCTGACCAGACGTCTTTCCCGCTTGCACGGACGGCTGCTGCGGTCACACGCGCGCGGATAGTGCAATCGAGCGCGCCCTTGTCAGTTGCTTTGATATCGGCATCATGGATGTCCAAGCCCTCGAGCGTCTCCGTGATGACTTTGCGGATCTGGCCGCCGAACTGCGCGGCTACAGAACTGTCAAGGTCAATATGGAGTCCCTTGGACTCAGCCGGGGCAATCTGGACCATGATGTCACCAGACTCCAGAGTACCGGCCACTGCGTTTTTAATCTCCATAGTGTTTGATTTATAGTGTAGTATTCGAATTCCGACGTTCTAGTATTGGGTATGTTGGATATTTAGCGGTGCAAACTTAAACTTTTTATCTGACAATAAAAAATAAGCACGGAAAAGTCGGATACTAGACCAGAAGCGAAGCTATCTGGAAGCCGATCCACGCTACTATCCAGGCAACTGCAATCGTGTAGACACAGTCGGCAATCGCCCACTTCCACTTCCCGGTCTCGCTCTTGATGGCGACGAATGTGGCAAGGCACGGGAAATACAGCAGGAGGAAGATCATGTAGGCGACGGCAGAAGGTAGCGTCACATTCTGTTTCAGGGCTTCCTGCAGGGCCGTGTTCTCGGACATCGCGGAAGCATCGGATGCTGTCACTGCGGCGCCCTGGGAATACATCACTCCCAGAGAGCTGACCACTAGCTCCTTGGCTACGACACCGGTCAGGAGACTGATGTCCATCTTCCAGTTGAAGCCCAGGGGCGCGAGCGCAGGGGCGATGGTGTGTCCCAGGCGGCCAAGATACGATTCGGACTGCTGGCTGGCATAGAGAGAATCCACCCGGGCGGCAAGCTCCGGAGCCTCTTCCCCGCTTTCCACGAGGGCCAGATACTCATCCTGCGCTGCATTGAGCTCCTTGCTCTGGGGGAAATAGCCCAGCGCCCAGATGATGATGGACCCGATCAGGATCGTGGTGGCCATCTTGTGGAGATACTGCTTTCCCTTCTCCCAGGTGTGCCTCCAGACGGCTTTCCCCGTCGGGATGCGGTACGGGGGCAGCTCCATCACGAACGGCAGGTTGTCTTCCTTGACGAAGCGGCCGATTATCTTGGCGGACACGACTGCGAGCACCACTCCCAGAAGATAGATGCAGAACAGGGCCAGAGGCGCATGGCTCGGGAAGAATGCGCCGGTCAGGAGCACGAAGATCGGCAGGCGCCCTGCGCAGGACATGAACGGGATGATGGCTATGGTCACGAGCCTGGCCTTGTGGCTCTCGATCGTGCGGGTCGCCATGATCGCAGGCACATTGCAGCCGAATCCCATGACCATGGGGATGAAGCTCTTCCCATGGAGGCCTATCTTGTGCATCAGCTTGTCGACGATGAAAGCAGCCCTGGCCATGTAGCCGGAGTCTTCCATCAGGGAAATGAAGAAATAGAGAATCAGGATGTTGGGCAGGAAGACAAGCACGCTTCCGACGCCTGCTATGACTCCGTCGACAACAAGGTCCCTGACAGTGCCGTCAGGCAGGACGCTGCCCACCATCTCCCCGAACTTGCCCACAAGCCAGTCTATCCAGTCCATCGGGTACTGCCCGACCGTGAATGTCATCCAGAAGATGAAATACAGCAGGGCCAGGAAAATCGGGAACGCAAGCCACCTGTTGGTCACGACCGCGTCTATCCTGTCGGTTATCGTCCTCTTCTCCCGGGTCTTGCCCGGGACATATGTCTCTCCGAGCGCGCCCTGAATGAATGCATATTTCGCGTCGACGATGGCCGATTCCATCTTCACGTGCATGATATCCTCGATGCGTTTCCATTCCTCATAGCGTGCAGCGATGATCTCGTCATGGTTCGGAAGCGCTTCCACGAGCTTCTCGACCTGGGAATCGTTCTCGAGGTACTTGATCGAGAGGTAGCGGGTCGAATATTTCGTGCGGATGGGCTCATTCTTCGCTATCAGCCCCTTGACCCTGTCTATGCTGCGCTCCAGCTCCTCGCCATGGTTAATATGGATATGGCGCGCGAACGAATCGTCATATTTCCCGGAATAGATCTTCAGTACAGCGTCCAGCAGTTCCGGAATTCCTTCTCCGCTGCGGGAGACAGTCGGGATGACCGGCATTCCGAGCAGGTAGCCCAGCTGCCGGGTGTCTATCTTGTCTCCCTTCGCCCTGATCTCGTCGAACATGTTCAGGGCCATCACGACCCTGAGGTTCATGTCGATCACCTGGGTCGTCAGGTAGAGGTTGCGCTCGATGTTCGAGGCGTCGACTACGTTAATGACGACATCGGGGACATTGTCTATCAGATTCTTGCGCACATAGAGCTCCTCGGGGCTGTAGGCCGAGAGGGAGTAGGTTCCCGGCAGGTCCACGAACACTATCTTGTAGCCCTTGTACTCGAAACGTCCTTCCTTGGCGTCCACCGTCACGCCGGAATAGTTCCCCACTCTCTCGTGGCTGCCCGATGCGATGTTGAAAAGGGATGTCTTCCCGCAGTTCGGGTTTCCGACTAGGGCGACGCGGATCACGTGATGCCTCTCCTGGGCGAGGCGGGTCATCTCCCGGCTGAGCTGTTCCTCGTCCTCGCAGTCGTCCGGCACGAGGGTCGGGACCTTCTCACGGTTCTTGAGGGATTCCCTGGCTTCCTCCTCGGAAACCACGTCTATCATCTTCGCTTCCTCTCTTCTGAGCGAAATCTTGTATCCCAGTATCTCATACTCGACAGGATCCTGGAGCGGGGCATTGAGCACGACCTTCACGGTCTTGCCCGTGATGAAACCCATCTCTATCAGCCTCTTTCGGAAACCTCCGTGGCCGTTCACCTTGATTATCACGGCCTTTTCTCCTGTATGAACGTCAGCAAGTGTCATTTTGTGCGGATAAATTTGCGCGCAAATTTACACTATTCCGGAATACTGCACTATCGCAACATATAGCTATTTTTCAAGGCTGGCTACAAAAAAAGAGGCGGCCTCGAAAGGTCGCCTCTGGAAGTGCGGATGGTGAGACTCGAACTCACACGGACGTTAAATTGTCCACTACCCCCTCAAAGTAGCGTGTCTACCATTTCACCACATCCGCAAATCAGGACTGCAAATATACCCCTTTTATCTGAAACTCCAAACAATTTGCCGGGAATTTCCGAAAAAATTCAAAAATTCCCGGCGAGTCAAGAAAGTTAACTGTTAATAGACATGCAGCACGTCGTCATCGAGATGGCTGACCGCGCGGCATGTTTTGTCGAATACCATCGTAACTGCGGACGATGAGTCATACGGAGCCCACTCGGGAAGTCCGGCATGGTTGGGATTGCCGGTCTTGATGAACGAGAGCCATGTATCGCTGACGATGTCCTGGAGAGCATAGGCGCTCTCGGATGCTCCGGTCATCTCCCTTTCGAGAGCTACGTTGTTGAACATGAACGGAAGTTCCATTCCATGGCTTGCGCCGAGGGCGTTGCTC
>CAYTXA010000171.1:0-3926 GCA_964440865.1 uncultured Muribaculaceae bacterium
CCGGCACGAACTACGAGGAGTACTGGGCAGAGGGAGTGCAGGACTGGTTCAATGTCAACGCCGAAGTGGAGCATCCCGACGGCAAGCACAACTGGGTCAATACCCGCGAGGAGCTGAAGGAGTACGATCCTGATCTCTACCAGCTCATCTCGCAGTATTTCCCGGAAACCAATCTCCAGATCAGCAAGCACAAGAAAGTCGATCTCTGGGGACCCGACGGCGCCAGGAAGTAGGTCTGACGGAATGATTTTTGATGTTCTTCTGCAGGCGCTCAGTCTGCGGAAGAACTTTTTTCTTTCAAATGGACCACATAAATTTGAATATATCAAAATAACACCTAAATTTGCACCGTAAAATGTTTGAGAAGAAAATATACGTCGCAAGAAGGGCCGAACTCTGCAGGAAGCTCGGAGGTGGAGTGTATCTTTTCCTCGGCAACAACGAAGTTGGAGCCAACTATGAGGACAACGGATATGCTTTCCGTCAGGACAGTACGTTCCTCTATTACTTCGGCCTGGACTATGCCGGTCTCGCCGCCATCATCGATGTGGACGAGAACAGGCAGATTATATTCGGCAACGACCTCACGATAGACGATATCGTATGGACCGGTCCGATGCCTACCCTCGCGGAGAACGCATCCGAGGTCGGCATCACAGATACGCGTCCGATGTCCGCTCTTGCCGAATATATCCACGATGCCGAGTCCCATGGCCGCAAGGTCGATTTCCTGCCTCCCTACCGCGGAGACCACAAGGTCTGGCTGCAGGACCTCTTCGGGATCAATCCCGCCGAGCAGGCTGCCAAGGCTTCCGTACCTTTCCGCAAGGCGATTATCGACATGAGGCTCCACAAGCAGCCCGAGGAGATCGAGGAAATCGAGAAGGCTGTCGACATCAGCACCAGGATGCATCTTGCTGCGTACCGTGCGGCCCGTCCCGGAGTCGAGGAGGCCCAGATCGCGGCTCTTGTCCGCCACATCGCTTCCGAGCACGGGGAGACTCTTTCCTACCCGACCATCGCGACCGTACGCGGAGAAATCCTGCACAACCACGGATTCATCCACACTCTCAAGCCCGGCGACATCTTCCTGCTTGACGCTGGAGCCGAGAGCAAGATGCACTATGCCGGAGACCTTTCCTCTTCCTGCCCCGTCAGCGACCGTTTCGACGAGCGTCAGGAAGTCATCTACAATATCCACCTGAAGAGCTACTATGCTGCCGTCAATACCCTTAAGCCCGGCGTCCCGTTCCGCAATGCCCATATTGCGGCCGCAGTCGAGATCTGCAAGGGCATGAAGGATCTCGGTCTGATGAAGGGAGATCCGGTAGAGGCGGCGGAGAGCGGAGCATACGCCCTGTTCTTCCCCTGCGGACTCGGACACAGCATGGGTCTCGATGTCCACGACATGGAGAATCTCGGCGAGCAGTATGTCGGCTACGAGGAAGGCCATCCGAAGAGCACCCAGTTCGGGTTCAAGTCTCTCCGCCTTGCCCGTCCGGTAGAGCCCGGCTATGTCTTCACGATCGAGCCCGGCATCTATTTCGACCCGCAGCTGATGGATTACTGGCAGGCTGAGAAGAAGTTCACCCAGTTCATCAACTACGACAAGCTCGCTCCGTGGAGAAACTTCACGGGCCTGCGCAATGAGATGAACTACGTCATCACGAACGATGGCATCCGTCTGCTCGGAAAGCTGAAGAAGCCGATGACACTGGAAGAAGTTTATGCTGCAAAAGGCTGATAATCAATAACCAATAATAAAAATGAATTTTCCACTCAAGTATCCGGAGAATGATGGGGGCATGAATGCCCGCATCAAGAGGCTCCACAAGCAGAGCCTCGAGACTCCTACTACACTTACCATCGAGAGGGCTCTCATCGAGACCGCCTTCTATAAGGAGAACTATGGAAAATATTCCATTCCAGTTCTCCGTGCAAAGAACTTCTACGAGATTTGCAAGAAGAAGACCATCTATATCGGCGACGATGAGCTGATCGTGGGCGAAAGGGGACCGGTCCCGAAGGCCGTTCCTACCTTCCCCGAACTTACCTGCCACTCCACTGAGGACCTTCATACCCTCAATGACCGTGAACTCCAGTCCTACAAGATCAGCGACGAGGATATCGATACCTACGCCCGTGAGGTGATTCCTTACTGGGAGGGCAAGACCATCCGCGAGAGAATCTTCGGACATTGCTCCGACGAGTGGAGGCAGGCTTATGAGGCCGGTGTCTTCACCGAGTTCATGGAGCAGAGGGCAGCAGGCCACACTGCAATGGACGGCAAGATGTACCATCGCGGACTCCTCGATGTCAAGGACCTGATCCAGCATGAGCTCGACACTCTCGACTTCATCAACGATCCCCGTGCAACCGACAAGCAGCAGGAGCTCGACGCCATGATGATTTCCTGCGATGCCGCAATCCTCTTCGCAGAGCGTCATGCAAAGCTCGCCGAGGAGAAGGCAGCCGTCGAGAAGAACCCGCAGCGCAAGGCTGAGCTCGAGAAGATCGCTTCCGTATGCCACTGGGTTCCCGCACATGCTCCCCGTGACTTCTGGGAGGCTATCCAGATGTACTGGTTCGTCCACCTGGGAACTGTCACCGAGCTGAACGGATGGGATTCCATGAACCCCGGACATCTCGACCAGCACCTGCGTCCCTTCTACGAGAAAGGAATCAAGGACGGCAGTCTGTCCCGCGACAAGGCAAAGGAGCTTCTCTCTTGCCTCTGGGTAAAGTTCAACAACCAGCCCGCTCCTCCCAAGGTAGGCGTTACCTTCAAGGAGTCCGGTACCTACAACGACTTCACGAACATCAATATCGGTGGTATCGACCGTGACGGCAATCCTGCCGAGAATGAGGTTTCCTACATCATCCTTGAGATCCAGGAAGAGCTCCATGAGCTCCAGCCCGGCCTGAGCTGCCATATCGCCCACAACACATCCGACGAATTCCTCCACGCTGCCATCCGTGTAATCCGTCAGGGCTTCGGCTATCCGTCCCTCTTCAACCCGGATACATACGTCAAGGAGCTGACCCGTCAGGGCAAGAGCCTCGTCGACGCTCGTGAAGGCGGATGCTCCGGCTGTATCGAGGTCGGTGCATTCGGAAAGGAGGCATACCTCCTGACCGGTTACCTGAACAACGTCAAGATCCTCGAGATCACCCTCAACGACGGCGTCGATCCTGAGACCGGAAAGACCATAGGACTCCACACCGGAGACCCGAGGAACTTCAAGAACTTCGAGGAGCTCTACGATGCATGGAAGAAGCAGATGGTATACTTCGTCAACCTGAAGCTTGCCAACAACAACTACATCGAGAGGATGTTCTCCCTCTATGCTCCTGCAACCTTCCTCAGCCTGTTCATCGACGACTGTATCAAGAACGGACATGACTACTACGATGGCGGTGCCCGCTACAACACCCAGTACATCCAGTGCACCGGACTCGGCACCATCACCGACTGCTTCACTACCTTCAAGAAGCAGGTATTCGAGGACAAAAAGTACACCATGGACGAAATCCTCAAGGCTCTGAAGAACAACTGGAAGGACGAGGAGGTTATGCGCCAGTACATCCGCAACCACACTCCGTTCTTCGGAAACGATGACGACTACGCCGACTCTATCGCCGTACGTGTCTTCAACGATCTCCAGAAGGCTATCGAGGGCCATCCCAACACCCGTGGCGGCAAGACCTACATGAACATGCTCAGCACGACCTGCCACAACTACTTCGGAAGCGTCTGCGGTGCATCTGCGAACGGCCGTTTTGCCCACTTCGCTGTCAGCGACGGTACTTCTCCTGCACACGGAGACGACATGCGCGGCCCGACCGCTGTCATCAAGTCTCTCGGAAAGCTCGACCAGACCCAGTGCGGCGGTACCCTGCTGAACGTCCGCTTCCTCCCGAACCTG
>CAYTXA010000172.1:0-3922 GCA_964440865.1 uncultured Muribaculaceae bacterium
TACACTGAGAAAAAATGATCCCGACAACGGAGATGCCCACGCCGCCCCACTGAAGGGAGGTCAGCATCTCCTGTCCCGTGAGGACCGAAGCCAACGCCGTGACCACGCATATCATCGCAAGAAATACGCTGGACTTGGCAACGCCGAGGTCCTTGATTGTCTTTGCCCAGTGGAAGAACGCAAACGCCGAGCAGAAAACGGCAAGGCACAGGATCGGACGCCATACGTCCCACGAGAAGTAAACATCAGCGTCGAATCCGCGCAGGCCATCGGAAAGGAAGAGCGGGATGAAGAACAGAGCCCCGATACAGAACTGGTACATGGCTATGTTGGCGGAATTGTAGTCTGCGGAAAGTTTCTTTGTGATCGCAGCCTGTATCACTTCCGTGATCACAGCACCGAGCAGGAGAAGTATTCCGAACCAGAAATGCTCTCCCACTCCCCCGTCTGTCTTGGTATAGAGGACGAGGCCGATGCCTGCGAGGGTACAGATGACTCCCAGCAGGTTCTCAAGGGAGAAATTCTCCTTGAAGATGAAGTATCCCGCCATGATCGAGAATATCGGCACAGAGGCAATCAGCATGGAACTGATTGTCGGGGATGCAGTTTCCTTTATCCCGTATGTTTCACAGATAAAATAGAGGAACGGCTCGCAGAGCGCCAGCACAATGAACCAGAGGATATCTTTCCTCTGCATTTTCTGGACATTGCGTATGAGAGCATTGGCAAGGAACAGTATCACGCCGGCAATGATGATTCGGATGCTGACGAAATACGATATAGGTATACCCTTGGCTATCAATTCGTTGCTCCATATATACGATATTCCCCAGAACAGAATTGAAAGCGTAGCCAGGATATAGACCACAGCCTTGCCGCTGAATAATTTCCCCATATATCTCAGATTTTGGTGCAAAATTACCGAAAAGCCGCGACATTTTCTAATAAATCATAACAAATATTTCTATTTCAATAAACGAAGCGAAATTCTCTTCCGGTCAAGGTCTACTCCAATCACGGATACAGTGACCTTCTGATGCAGTTTCAGTATCTTCGACGGGATAACCTGGCCACGGAATCCGGCAGGCCTCATCTGGGAGACATGGATCAGTCCGTTCTCATGGACTCCTATGTCCACAAAGGCACCGAACGCGGTTATGTTCGTAACGATGCCGGGAAGTTCCATTCCCTCACGGACATCTTCGAGAGCATGGATGTCGTCGGAGAAGGAGAACTGCTCCGCCTCGCCACGGGGGTCGCGCCCCGGCTTTGCCAGCTCCGCGAGTATGTCCGTGATCGTAGGAATTCCGAAATCCCCTTCCACGAAGTCCTCCGGCCTGATCCTGGAGAGAAGCTCCTTGTTGCGGACAAGATCCCCGCTCCTGACACCAAGACTTGCCGCCATCCGGTCGACAATATGGTAGGCCTCAGGATGGACAGCGGAATTGTCCAGCGGGTTCTCCGCGTCCGGGATCCTTAGGAAACCGGCGCACTGCTCGAAAGCCTTAGGTCCCAGACGAGGCACCTTCTTCAGGTCTTCCCTCGAACGGAATGCCCCAGCCTTTGTTCTGTAGTCGATTATGGACTTGGCTAGAGACGGCCCTATGCCGGCGACATAGCGGAGCAGCCATGGACTTGCGGTATTGAGATTCACTCCGACAAGATTCACGCAGCTCTCGACCGTATCGTCCAGTTTCTCCTTCAGCATGTTCTGGTCCACGTCGTACTGGTACTGGCCCACGCCGAGCGATTTCGGGTCTATCTTCACGAGCTCGGAGAGCGGGTCCATGAGACGGCGCCCTATCGAGACCGCGCCCCTCGTGGTCACATCCTCATCCGGGAATTCCTCCCTCGCGGCCTCAGAAGCGGAATAGATTGATGCCCCGTCCTCGCTCACGGTGTACACCCTGCAGCCTTCGGGGAGCGGGACTCTCGTCATGAAGTCCTGCGTCTCCCGGCTCGCAGTCCCGTTCCCGATTGCGACTGCCTGGATCCCGTATTCCGAGATCATCTTCGATACAGCCATGATGGACTTTATCTTCTCGTTCTGGGGAGGATGCGGGTAGATGATTTCATGGTGCAGGAGACCTCCCCTCTCGTCGAGGCAGGCGATCTTGCACCCGTTGCGGAATCCCGGATCTATTGCCATCGTGCGTTTCTGCCCGACAGGGGCAGCGAGAAGCAGCTGACGCAGGTTCTCCCCGAACACAGCAACGGATTCAGTATCAGCCTTTTCCTTGAACTCCGCTATGACTTCCCCCGTGATCGACGGGCAGAGAAGCCTGTCGAAAGAGTCCGAGAAAGCGGCCTTTATCTGGTCGCCAAGGGCAGCACTGGGATACTTGCGTGCCTTGCAGAAATCGTAGTAGAGCTGCTTGCAGCAACGCTCGGAGTCGGCGTCTATGCTGATGGAAAGAAAGCCTTCCGCTTCGCCGCGGAGCATTGCGAGAAGGCGGTGGGATGCCACCCTCTGGAGCGGTTCCGAAAACGAGAACCAGCTCTTGTACTTCATCCCTTCCGGAGATTTCTCCGCAGCTCTCGTAGCCTTGGACACTATCCTGCGGGTGCGGAAAATCCCGCGCAGGGTCTCCCTGGCAGATGCCGTCTCGGCAAGCCGTTCGGCAATGATATCCCTCGCCCCGGAAAGCGCCGCATCCACGTCGGCAACCTTGTCCCCCACAAACTTCTCCGCCTCCTTCTCAGGATCAGAGACGGCCACGTTCCACATCTTGTCCGCAAGCGGCTCGAGCCCTGCCTCCTTTGCGACGGTCGCTCTTGTCCTGCGTTTCGGGCGGTACGGAAGATACAGATCCTCGAGCTCGCTGGACACAACGCACGCCTCAATTCTGCCGCGGAGCTCATCGGTCAGCTTTCCCTGCCCCTCTATCGTCGAAAGGATCGTATCCTTCCGCTTTTCCATGGCGTCGAAGATGTCAGTCCAGTGCTTTATCTCGTTCACCTGGACGTCATCCAGTCCTCCGGTCTTCTCCTTGCGATAGCGGCTGATGAACGGCGTGGTATCCCCCTCAGCGAAAAGATCGGCGCAATTCTCTACCTGCCACTCCTTTACGGAAAGCTTCTCCGCGATATATTTTATATAGATCTGCTTCATGTCGAAAGTCTTAGTGTTGGTGCAAATATCGCTAATTCTGGCGAATTACGCCACACCACCAGGCTCCGGACAAGACAGGCTACGAGCGGGTCACCTTCACGACCTGAAGGTCGAGGTCGTCGATCAGTTCCTTGAGAGCATCAAGACTCGACTGGCTGGACACGAGGCTGTCCATCTGCTGTGCGGGAGTATAATCTGTGTTCTTCATATCCTTGTGCTTTTTTTTCACGAGCAAAGATAAAGCAAGCTTGCGCCGCATCGCGACGCAAGCAAATATTTTCCAAAAATTATTTCTAGTCCGAGGAAACGAGCTTCAGCTCACGGCGGTAGGCATTGAAGATCTTGGACTTCGAGACGAAGCCGACATAGGTGCGGTCCCTGCGGACCACGGGCAGGTTCCAGGCGTCCGTCGTCTCGAACTTGTGCATGACACTGCCCATCTTCTCGTCGAGGAACACATACTCGGGAGCAGTGTGCATGTAGTTGAAAACGAACTTCTTGTCATAAAGGTCAGTCTGGAACATGTCGTGCCTGACATCCTCGAGCGAGACATAGCCCTGGAAACGGTTGTGGGAATCCAGCACCGGGTAGAGGTTGCGGTTCGACTCGCTGATGACATGGACCAGCTGCCTCAGGCTCATGTCGATGTTGACCGGACGGAAGTTGGTCTCCACGAGCTCATGGACTTTCAGGAGGGTCAGCACTGACTGGTCGCTGTCGTGGGTCAGGAGGTCGCCTTCCTGGGCAATTCGCTTCGTGTAGATCGAGTATTTCTCGAAGATGCGCATCGTCCCGAACGACACTGCCGAC
>CAYTXA010000173.1:0-3025 GCA_964440865.1 uncultured Muribaculaceae bacterium
CGTGCCGGCATCTTCCTGCCGTCGCAGCAAGCCGATGGCGAGGATCTGCTCATCGGTCTTGCCGGCCATCGCCGGACGGAAGAAGACTATGCGCAGGAAAAGGAAGAGGATTATCAGCTTGAGGATGATCAGGATCCATAGTTCGCGTCCCCAGGTCATGTTCCTGAAGCCGTCGACATAGAACTGTATCACATTTCTTAACCAGCGCATATTCTTGTAAATTTAATGAATTACAGCGATATGGCAATACCGCCGAGGACCCAGAGGCCCGGCTGCGGGATATCGCCATGGTCGTAGTACGTCTTGTCGGTCAGGTTGTTGCCCTCGACATAGAGCCTCCAGGACGGGCGTTCCCAGCTGAGCTTGGCGTCCAGCAGGAAGTATGGGTCATAGTTCCCTTCCCTGTCGACGTATCGTCCGGACACCTTCAGGAAGAGGTCGGAGACGATGTGGAAGCCGACTTCTGCTACCATCTTGTTTTTCAAGAATTCAAGGGCATAGAGAGACTGGAATCCGTCTCCGGCGTCTTTGTCCTGGGAGATGTGGCTGTAGCTGAGGTCGAATGTCCTGAGGAACATGTCGCTGCGGCCCAGGAGCACGGGGAAGTCGAAGCGGAGGGTTAGTTCCTGGCCGAACGTGTTGATATCCGTGTGGTTGACGGATGTCCATACGGCGTTGTCGCCGAGGGATGTGTCGCGGATCCAGTCGATCATGTTGGATCCATGGTGGTAGTAGACGGAGGCTACTGCGTCGAATCCGGGGATGATGTACTTGACTCCGCCTTCAACTGCCTGCATGCGTTCGGGGGAAAGGTGCTTGTCCGCCTTGTGGCCGCCTACGGAGTAGTAGAGTTCCGTGAAGGTCGGCATGCGCCATGAGGAGTTGTAGGATGCATAGAGTTTCCAGCCGGCGCCGAGCCTTAGGGATGCGTCGAGTCCTGGGTAGATCCTGAAGCCGTCGTGGTTGTCGCCGCTGTTGTGGGAAGCGCTGAGGCCTCCGGAAATGGTGAAGCGGTTGAGCACGAGGTTATGCTCGAGGTAGAAGCTGAGGTTGGTGCGGTTCAAGCCGCAGACGAAGTGGTCGCCCTTGGGCTCATCGAGGGGTTCGCCGAGGTTCGTGCTGACGATGTCCTCGTTGCGGAGTTCCATTCCGAAGGCTGTCTTTCCCCATGCCCAGTCGTAGCTGGCGCCGAGGTTTGCGCCTAAGGTGTTGGTTCTGTGGTAGTTGAAGGGGTACTTCTCGGGGGCTCCGCGGAAGAGTTCGAAGCGGTCGTAGCCATAGTTCCAGTAGAGGACAGGCTTTATCTGGAGGCGTCCATGGGTCTGGCCCTGGATCGCAGCATAGGTCTTGGCCGTGTGTTCGAACTGGTCGTCGAATTTCGAGCTGTAGAATGTGTTCGAACCGAAGCCTTTGATGCTCGCGCCGAGATAAGCGTTTACGTCGAATTTCTCGCCGCTGTAGCCGCCCTGCATGAAGGCTTTGCCGTACTTGTAGTCGCTGTTGAGACTGCCGGCCTTGCTGCGGAGATAGCCGTCCGAGCGGCCTCCGTTCATGGAGATCTGCCCGGACCAGCCGTTCTTCGAGGCATGGACTCCGGCGCCGGCGCTGAAGGTGCCGTATGAGCCGCCTTCCATATGGGCGCTGACGCCGGCTTTCGATCCTGCACCGGTCCCGGCCACTCCGTCGTGGTTTTTCGTCACGATGTTGATCGCGCCGACAAGCGACTGGGTGCCGTAGACCCTCGCAGCCGGACCCTCAAGCACCTCGATGCGTTCGATGTCGGACATGTCGACCGGCAGGTCGAATCCGTTGTGGCCCGTCTGCGGGTCGCTGATATTCACGCCGTTGAGCAGGATGGCGATCTGGTCGAATGTGCCGCCGCGGACGCTGATGTCCGTCTGCATTCCGGCGACTCCTCTCTGCCTGACGTCCACTCCGGCCGCATATTTCAGGAGGTCGTTGACCGTGTGGACAGGGGCTGAGGAGATTGTGACGCTGTCCAGGACGGTGACCATTCGTGCGCTCTTGCCGAGGGCGAGGGGCACGCGGCTGCCAGACACCACTACCCCTTCAAGGGCAAGGGTCGTATCGGCAGGGGATTCGGGCGCATTGCCGTCCGCCCACAGGGCCGCCGTTCCTCGCTCCGCCGCCACCGCAGGCGCGCCCAGGGCACGGGATCCACCAATCACCGTCTGGGCCGGAAGAATTATAAGCCCAGACAACAGAATTTTCGCTAAGATTCTCATAAGCATAAATTTGGTTCAAAAAATTGCTCACGAAGATAGGCATTCCCCTTCGCATTTACAATCTCCCGCACCGCCGCACGGCAGCATACACCACTGCTCAGCACGCTCGCTCTCCCCTCTCCGTCGCACGGCAGCGTACACCACTGTCAGCACGCTCGCTCTCCCCTTTCATCGCTCGCCCCCGCCACCTGGCGCCAGTCCATCACACACAACACACCCCTCACTTTGCTGCTTCGGTCCGGCTCCCTCACAGACGCCTAAAGCGGCCTTAACCGGGTATCCGGCAACCACTCAGGGTTGCCTATCTATGATCGTAGCATGAACAATAAAGGTTCAATAAGGGAATTCAGTACGGTCAGCGTGCCTTGAGGTACAGAGAATGGCACCTCAAGGAGCAATAATGAGCTAAAATGCGCTTTGAGGCACTAAAATCGGCGCCTCAAGGAGCACGAAAAGGGTTTAAATGCCCTTTGAGGTGCCCTACGCCTGACCTCAAGGTACATACGGCGATGGTAAGGGTACGACGGAGCCCGGGCGATTATCCTCTCCCCGTGGGGAGTTGGAGGGGGATGAACCAGCACGGCGAGCTGGCGGAAGCCTTGGAATGGAAGGACCGTTAGGGATTGGAATGGATAGGATTCCGACTGCTGGCCGTGACCTTCTTTCCTTGAATCGCGCGAGAGCGCGTGTACCTTTCTGGGCGGCTCGCCGCACTGGAGGGCACTGATGGACCCAGCCGTAAGACTCTGGACGGCTCTGCCGGACAGAGTCTTGCGGAT
>CAYTXA010000173.1:3035-3864 GCA_964440865.1 uncultured Muribaculaceae bacterium
CGCTTCTTTCTGCCCTCGGCATCAGGATGTTGCTGAATCAGGGAGCGGACCTTCGCATCCGGGCGCGGAACCGCCGCGAGTCTCTTCCTGGAGCGGCTTAAGCCCGGAAGGAAGAGTCTCGCAGTGGAGCTGCCATATGTGGAGTTCTCAGGGGCGCAGCGTGCCCCGGAGGACGGAACCAAAGTGAGTGAGCGCAGCTTCAGCGAAGCGAACTGGCTTTGACCGCTTTATCCTTGAACGGCCGCAGGGCGGACGTATCTATCGGCACCCATCAACATCGGCCCAAATCTGACATCTTGTTCTGTTCCGTCGTTCTGTCTTACGATGGTGCAGGTTGAACTCGGTGTTGCTGAATGGTCAGTAGTCCTGCTCTTTGTTCAGGTAGGTGATGACATCTTCCAGATCGCTTTCGATGTCTTTGAGGCTGGCGGCCTGGGTATCGGTATTGCGACGGGATTCGATGAGCAGGGAGTCGATCTGGGCAAGGCGGTTTTCGAGGATGGTTATGCGCTCCGCCAGGCTGTCGTTCTGCTTGCGCAGGTGCCATTGCCGGCATCATGTCGGGCACAACGCGCAGAATATCGTAAAATCGACCTTATTGTTTGATTGGATTGCACTTTGGTTGCAAATAATTTCAAATTCTACCGAAGATTTCCTAAATTTGAGAGAATTATCCATAGATAACGAATGGCAATAGAAAGCGGTTGGCGTATGGGTTACAGGCTGATCAGGGACTACAATGTGAAGTTTGGAAGGTGAATGTTGGTTTTGAAACGCGTTTGAACCTGATTGTTTCATTTTCCCGGAGCCAGAGAGGCTTCCACTTTCG
>CAYTXA010000174.1:0-3853 GCA_964440865.1 uncultured Muribaculaceae bacterium
GTGTTATCTTATCTTGAGCAGCGCCAGTGTCGCTATTCCCAGCACTATGCTCGTGATCGTGAACCGGGCCACGATCTTGGCCTCGGGAAGCGCATGGGAGGGATTCTTGATCAGGGCCGGTATGCCTTCCTTCTGGTAGTGGTGGTGCAGGGGCGCCATCTTGAATATCCTTCTCCCTTCTCCGTATTTGTGCTTCGTATACTTGAAGTAGTAGCGCTGCATCAGCACGGACAGGCTCTCGACCACGAAAATGCCGCAGAGAATCGGGAGAAGCAGTTCCTTGCGGATCAGAATTGCGCTGACTCCGATGATGCCGCCGATAGTGAGGCTTCCCATGTCACCCATGAATACCTGCGCCGGGAAGGAATTGTACCACAGAAATCCTATCAGAGCCCCCACGAAGGCTGACATGAACACGGCTATCTCTCCCGTTCCGGGCAGGTACATGATGTTGAGGTAGTCCGAGTTGACGAGGTTGCCGCTCAGCCAGGCGAGGATTCCTATAACTGTCCCGACCACCGCCGATGTCCCGGCAGAAAGGCCGTCCAGCCCGTCGGTGAGGTTCGCGCCGTTCGAGCATGCCGTGATCACGAACACGATCATTATCACGTAGATAGCCCACTTTGTGTACCATCCCCATCTTCCCTTGAAGGGAGAAAGCCACTTGTAGTCGAACTCATGGCTCTTCACGAACGGAATCGTGGTCTTCGTGCTCTTGACGACGTTCTCGTCCTTGAATTCTTTCTTGTGGATCACGCGTTCGGAATCGACCGTAAGTTCTTCGTCATGGCCTTTGTCCACATAGACGGATGCATCCTCTACGGGGACCTTCTCCCTGACGACGATGTCGCTGCTGTAGCAGACTGTCAGTCCCACGATGAATCCGAGCACTATCTGGAAGACGAGCTTCGTGCGTGCGCTCATGCCTTCCTTGTCGTGCTTGTAGACCTTGATGTAGTCGTCCTTGAAGCCGAGTGCCCCGCACCACAGGGTGGTGATTATCATCAGGATGACGTAGACATTGGTCAGGTCGCAGAAAAGCAGTGCGCCCGCCAGGAGCGCCACGATGATTATGACCCCGCCCATGGTCGGAGTGCCTTTCTTCTGCATCTGGCCCTCCAGCCCGAGGTCTCGTATCGTCTCGCCGATCTGTTTCTTCTGGAGCTCCCTTATGATCTTCTTTCCTGCGATCAGGGCGACCACGAAGGCGACAAAGGCTGCCATCATGCTCCTCGACGACAGGAAGAGGAACAGGTTCTGTCCCGGTATGTCGTACTGGCTGAGATATTGGAAAAGATGGTACAGCATATTCTATATCATGGATTTGAATACCGCGGATACGATTTCCCTCTCGTCGAAGTGGCGAGTCTCGTTTCCTATTATCTGGTAGGTCTCATGTCCCTTTCCCGCGAGGAGGATTACGGAACCTTCGTTCGCTAGCAGTAACGCCGCGCGGATCGCTTCCTTGCGGTCGGCTATGAACAGGGTCCTGGCCATAGCCTCGGGCGTGAAGCCGGCCTTGATGTCCTCCATGATGTCCTCGGTCTTCTCGGAACGGCTGTTGTCGGACGTCACGAAGATGCGGTCACAGTAGCGTTGGACAACTTTTGCCATTTCCGGCCTCTTTGTCTTGTCGCGGTCTCCGCCGCAGCCGAAAACGCAGACGAGATTCTTGCCTGCGGAGGTGTTGCGGAGGGTCTTCAGAACATTGTCGAGGGCGTCCGGGGTGTGGGCGTAGTCTATGATTACGGTCAGGTCCTTCGGGCCTTTCATAACCTCCATCCTGCCCTTTGCAGAGTCGAGGCGGCTGATTCCCAGCAGAGCCTGTTCCTTCTCCATGCCGAGTACGACGGCGGCAGTGTAGATCGCGAGAATGTTGTAGGCATTGTACTGGCCGATGAGCTTTGTCCATGCCTCCATCCCGTCGATTCTCAGCTGCATTCCGTCCACGCTCTCTTCCATGATCCGGCAGTTGTGGTCCGCCATGGACTTGCATGCGTAGGTGACGACCTTGGCTTTGGTGTTCTGGACCATGACCATCCCGTTCTTGTCGTCGATGTTTGTCACGGCGACGGCGTCGGGGTCGAGGTTGTCGAAGAGCAGTTTCTTGCAGCTCAGGTATTCCGCGAATGTCTTGTGGTAGTCGAGGTGGTCGTGGGTCAGGTTGGAGAATATCGCTACTGCGAACTTCAGTCCTGCAACCCTCTGCTGCTCAAGACCTATCGAGCTGACCTCCATGAAACAGTACTCGCACCCCTCGTCCACCATCTCGCGGAGAAGGGAATTGATCGTGATCGGGTCGGAGGTCGTGTTTATGGTCTCGCGGCGGGAATCCCCGACGAAATTGGCTATGGTGGAGAGCAGTCCGCTCTTGTGGCCGAGGTCCTCGAAAAGCTGGTGGAGCAGCGTCACAGTGGTGGTCTTGCCGTTCGTGCCGGTGATTCCTACGAGACGGAGCTGCCGGGACGGGTTGCCGTAGAAGTCGGCTGCAATCATGGCGACCGCCCTGCGGCTGTCAGTGACCTTCACGAGAACAGGCTCGCCCACAGGCCTTTGCCCTGCCTTTTCCATCTGCGCCGCCAGGATGTTGTCGTCCTCATATACTATAGCCGAGGCACCGGCAGCCACTGCCTGCGAGATGAAATCCTGACCATCCCGGATTGCCCCCTTGACGGCGACAAAAAGGCTTCCCGGTGCCACTTTCCTCGAATCGGAAGTGATTGCCGAGATTTCGATGTCGGAGTTTCCCTTGACTGAAATGGCTCCGCTGTGTTTTATTATTTCGCTGAGTATCATTTTGTTTCTGTTGTTCTTGTCCAGTCCGGCATGGCTTTCCTGTCGGAAAGTACTTCTCCGGACGTCTTGTCTATCGACCAGACATTGTCCACGATTTCCCTGTAGGTCATCGCCGGAAGCGTGCCGCCGTAGAAGATTTCCCTGTCGAGGTTGGAGTAGACGACAACAATTGCCGAATACTCCGGCGCCTCAGCCGGGAAGAATCCCACGAACGTAGCCTGGTACTGCTTCCGTCCTTTCTCGTCCTCGTATGGATTGTGGCTGATCTTCGTGTATTTCGGGTCCAGCACTATTCGCGCTGTTCCGGTCTTTCCTGCAACCTTGCACTTCGCGCCCTTGAGCCTTGTCTTTCCGGTACCGACCTCGGTCACCATGCTGAGCGCCCTCGTGAGGGTGTCTGCCGTGGCACGGGAGCAGATGGATCCGTTCAGCACGCTCGGTCCGCGCTTTTCCACCACCGTCCCGTTCTCCTCGATGTCCTCGACAAGATAGGGTTTCATCATCTTGCCCTTGTTTGCTATCGCATTGTAGAACGTCACGATGTGGAGGGGAGTCTCGGCGACGGAATAGCCGATAGCTATGCTCCCCAGGTCGGTCTTGCTCCAGTAGGGAGAATCCGGGGAGGGGATCGTCGGCGCCTTGAACCCGTCGAGGTCGAAGTCATAGGCTTCTCCCAGCTTGTACTGGTAGAGCTTCTCGATCATCCTCTTGGGGTTGTCGTTGTAGTGGTCTATCGCGAGTCGGCGGAAGACGTAGTTGGAGGAAATCTCGAATCCGTGCAGGACGCTGATTTCCTTTGTGTTGTTTTCCCGCTCATAGTCGTAGATGTGGGCATCGTCCGCGAACCCGTTTATGTGCCCGTGGTTCGTCGGGATCGTGGTCGAGAGCGAGACCTTGCCGTCCTCCAGAAGTGTCATGAGCGTCGTGCTCTTGAAGACGGATCCCGGCTCTCCAGGGCGGCCGATGGCCATGTTGTATGATTCGTTCAGGCGTCCGGACGTCGTGTCCCTCAGGAGGTTGACCATGGCCCTGATCGCTCCGGTCTTCACGTCCATCA
>CAYTXA010000175.1:0-3836 GCA_964440865.1 uncultured Muribaculaceae bacterium
AAATTATGAACAATAAAGGCTCAAAACTGTAAAGAAAAATCAGGACGGGTCAGAGACAAGGAGCGCGAAGCGGGACGCAGGATACGGTGGGAGGGGCCGGAGCGAAGCGGAGTCCCCCGGACCCATATACCCATTCCTGCAAAAGACAAATTCGTTTTTATGCCCCAGTGTCCATGGAGCATTCGCAGCCGCAGTCGAGCTGGTTGTAGAAGCCCTGTTCGGCGATGATCTCTCCCCGGCGTGGCTGCAGCCCGCCCTTACGCCAGTTCTGGCCCCACCACTGGACATCCGGATAGATCGAGCAGGCATACTGCCCCGCGGCATCGACCTGCGGGATGCTCTTCCAGCGGGACGTCGCAAGCGTAGTGGCCAGCACCTTGTACCCGTGCTCATGGGCATACCGCGCAGAACGCAGAAGCCTGAACCTGAAGCACATGGTGCACCGGAGACTCCGTTCCGGCATGTTCTCCAGCCCTCTCGCGAAGCTCCACCATGAGTCATGGTCATACTCGTCCTCGACGAATTCGATCCCGCAGAAGTCCGCATAGCGCCTGCACTCTTCCAGACGCTTCCGGTACTCCCCTTCCGGGAATATGTTCGAGTCGCTGAAGAAGATCGTAGGGCGTATCCCCTGCCGGAGCATGGTCTCCACTATCGCCCCGCTGCAAGGAGCGCAGCAGGCGTGGAGAAGCACTCTCCGCTCCCCGCCGGGAACCTCAAGGCGTATTTTCACTTCCGTAGCCATCAGAGGCAAAGTTAATTATAATTCGTAACTTTGCCCGACAAAAACGGACATCCCCGGCATGCAAGACAGCACACGCAAAAAGATGGGCGGACTGCTCGCCCTGAGCCCTCTCATAGTATTCCTCGTCGTCTATCTCGCCACTTCCGTCGCAGCAGGCGATTTCTACAAGGTGCCCATCTCGTCGGCATTCCTTGTCGCCTCGATCTACGCTCTGGCGATCACACGCGGGAAAGGAGAGGACAGATTAAGCATAGAGGACAGGATAGCAATCTTCTCCCGAGGCGCAGGCAACAAGAATGTCCTGCTGATGATATGGATATTCGTGCTGGCAGGAGCCTTCGCCCAGACGGCCAACTCGATCGGAGCTGTGGAAGCGACTGTGAACCTGACGCTTACAATCCTTCCCGGAAAACTGATCCTTGCCGGACTGTTCCTGGCTGCATGCTTCGTGTCCATGTCGATCGGCACCAGCGTGGGCACGATCGTGGCCCTCGTCCCGATTGCCACGGGCATCGCGGCAGAGACCGGGCTGGAGAATGCCATGATCACCGGAATCATAGTCGGAGGAGCTTTCTTCGGGGACAACCTTTCCTTCATTTCGGACACGACGATCGCCTCCACAAGGACGCAGGGCTGCTCCATGGCGGACAAGTTCAAGGCAAACATCTGGATTGCCGGACCGGCTGCCGTCATCATCACCGGAGTCTACGTGTTCATGGGACTCAGTCTCGAGGCATCGGCCGCAGCAGAAGCAGTCGACTGGCTCAGACTCACTCCCTACCTCATGGTCATCATCCTGGCAATCAGCGGGATAAACGTGATTCTCGTGCTCTGTCTCGGATTGGTGCTCAACCTAATCATCGGGCTTGTGACCGGGGCGATGGGGTGGATTCCGTTCCTGCAGGCGGCAGGAGGAGGAATCGCGGGGATGGGCGACCTCATCATCGTCACGATGCTGGCCGGCGGAATGCTGGAAATAATCAGCTACAACGGCGGACTGCAGTGGCTCATAGGAATCCTGACGAGGCGGATCCGCGGCAAGCGCGGAGCAGAGGCGAGCATTGCTGCGCTCGTGGGTCTTAGCAATTTCTGCACAGCGAACAACACGATAGCCATCATTACCGTCGGCACAATAGCAAGGGACATCACGTCCCGGTTCGGTCTGGACCCCAGGAAGACGGCAAGTCTGCTGGACACATTCTCATGCTTCGTGCAGGGGATACTGCCCTATGGAGCGCAACTCCTTATGGCATCGTCACTTGCAGGGCTGTCTCCTGTCAGCATCATCCAGTATCTGTACTATCCGATGGCTCTGTTCGCGATGGCCTGCCTCTCCATATTGTTCCGTTTTCCGAGGAAATATTCCGGAGCATAATACCAACTTCTGGTGATTGCGCAGGTCTTCCGGCTGCCCTATCTTTGCAATGGTAAAGAAAAGAGGCCATATAGTTAAAGAATTAAGATCCTTTTAATTGTTGTGAAGGCGGCTGCCCGTGCGAACGGCCGGCCGTTTTTCTTTTGCTCTGCTTTTTGTAAATTAGCAGGAGAATAGAACCGTTCCTGCCATGAAAATCATATTCTTCGATGCCCTGACAATGGGTGACACCCCCCTCGACGCAATTGCCGCTCAGGGAGACTTCACATCCTATCCTTACTCCTCACGCGAAGAAGCCCTCAGCCGTGCCGCTGACTGCGATGTCGCGATAGTGAACAAGATCGTCGTGGACGAGGAATTCCTTGCCCATGCCCCGAAGCTCAAGCTCGTCTGCGAGGCCGGGACCGGCATAAACAATATCGACGTGGATGCCTGCAGCAAGCGCGGGATTCCCGTCCGCAACGTCGCCGCATATTCCACGGATTCCGTCGCCCAGACAACGTTCATGCATATCCTCAACCTCGTGGGGCATGCATTCTACCAGGACAACTATGTCCGCAGCGGAGAATATTCCCGCGGGCACATCCACACGAACCCGAAGAATCCGTTCATGGAACTGACAGGCAAGACTCTCGGAGTCATCGGCATGGGAGCCATAGGCCAGAGGGTCGCGAAAATAGCTCTCGCGTTCGGCATGGACGTGATATATTACTCAACCTCAGGCACTTCCCACTGCCACGACTACCCCAGCGTCCCGCTCGAAGAACTGCTCCGCCGCTCGGATGTCGTGACCATCCATGCCCCGTACAATGAGCGCACCGCCGGCCTTGTCGG
This sequence comes from uncultured Muribaculaceae bacterium, assembly GCA_964440865.1. Lineage (GTDB taxonomy): Bacteria > Bacteroidota > Bacteroidia > Bacteroidales > UBA932 > Cryptobacteroides. The sequence goes on from CAYTXA010000175.1 coordinate 2,955, forward strand.
GGACAAGGAACTCGCGATGATGAAGCCGACCGCCGTGCTCGTGAACACCGGCCGCGGAGGAATCGCACGCGAGGATGCGCTTGCAAGGGCAATCGACAACGGAACCATCGCCGGCGTCGGACTCGACGTGTATGAGAAGGAGCCCCTTCCGCTGGACAGCCCCCTGCTCCACACCAAGTACCCGGACCGCATCACGTTCACTCCGCATGTCGCATGGGTCAGCCATGAAGCCCTGCGCCGGCTTGCAGACGCGATGGCGGAGAACATCGCGAAGGGCTGGTAGAAAATTTTTCAGCAAATTCTTGCGAAAATATTTTGAAAATAAAAACTTATTATTATTTTCGAAGTTGGAATTAGGTTAAATAATAGTGCAATTTTATTAAGGGTTAATCTACAAGGTTAGTATTGTGCTTTTTAGTTATTTAGGGTAGTGTCGCGGCCGAAGTGATTCGTCCGCGTCATTTTTTTATATATATCCGGCCGATTTTTCTAACTTTGTGCAGCAAAATACAATCTACAATGGCAGAAAACAGACGCAGCAGGAGCGGCTTTCACAGCGAGAGAGCCCACAAGGGCACAAGCTATCTGAAAAAGCACCAGGCTTCGAAGGAAAAGAGACCGATCCGCCAGCTGGAGGGCATCGCCCGCATGACACGCGAAGGATTCATCTTTGTCGATGTCGAAGGTCAGGAAGAAGACATTTTCGTCAAGGCAAACAAGACACGCGGGGCGCTCGAGGGCGACAAGGTCCGCGTCGCAATAACCAGGGAGGCCGGGAACGGCCACAGGGAGGAAGGAGAAGTCCTCCAGATACTTGAGCGCAGCGGCAAGCCTTTCGTCGGTGTGCTCCACATCGTCGGGCAGCAGGCGTGGGTGCTCATG
>CAYTXA010000176.1:0-3832 GCA_964440865.1 uncultured Muribaculaceae bacterium
ATATATCAGTCTATGCTTGATATGCATATCAGTCTCAGAGTACTTTTATAAGTCGTTTTAATGCACCTATATATGCAGTAATATTGTCAATCCTTTTTATCGGTTGCATAGTTTGATTGCTATCTGACTAAACTGCACTCGTTGAGTGCAGATTTTTACTGTTTTGTGCACTCAATGAGTGCATTTTGGGTCTAAACGAAAACCTCTTCTTGTGTGATGATGGCGTTGATGCGACTGTCAAAAGTACCAAGACTGACACATTGCGGAGTGGCAGTTATAATGTTGAACATCTGGGAGTCAAACACAAGGTTGGTAGCTTTTCGGCAAGTGTCAAAACTCTCGTTGAAATCAGTACTTTTTGTGATTTCCACAAATCGGGCTGTCAGTGCATTGCTGTTGGCAATGTCGTGGCAACGGCTTATCATCTCAGCAGAGCCAACAAAGACGTAAGTCTTGTCTATATCTGCCTTGGGCGAATAAAAACCTAAGTGTTTGCGCATCATTTTAAACGACGTACTTATCAGCGCAGGTAAGGCTCTGGCGTAGATAGCAGCCTTGATGGGTATGCTAAGTATGGCACTCATGCCCCCGTAGTGCTTGCGGAAGAATATGAGCATTGCCTCGTAGAAAACATGTATGTAGCGGAATGATGATTTAGTTGTGCTTTCGCCCTTGTAGTGGAGTATGCAGCTGGGCAAGTACCAGTTTTTGTATCCACCGTTGAGTATGCGATAGCTGAGGTCAATATCTTCGCCATACATGAAGAAGTCTTTGTCGAGCAGACCAACCTTATCCAATGCCTCACGACGCAGAAAGCAGAATGCTCCGCTGATGACTTCAATCTGAGCAGGTGAGTCCCATGGCAGATCGCTCATGTAATAATGGCCGAAGCGATGGCTGCGAGGAAACTTTGCGCATAGTCCTGACATCTTGTAAAAGGCTGTCAGTGGTGATGGTATGCCACGTCGCGACTCCTTCGCATTGGTGCCGTTGGCCTTTAGCATACGCACACCTATAGAGCCAGCGTCAGCATGAGAGTCCATAAAGCTGATGCACTCTTTTATGGTGGTTTCACCGACTATTGTGTCAGGATTGAGCAGCAGCACATATTCACTTGACGACTGGTTAATGGCTATGTTGTTAGCTCGTGCGAAACCGAGGTTGTGACTGCTGGCTACGAGATGTACGTCAGGGAATCGCTCGCCTATATAACTGACAGTGCCATCTTGCGAGTGGTTGTCAACAACATAGATGTCTGAGTCGATGCCACCGAGTGCCTTCTCAAGCGAGTGAAGACACTGCTCAAGATAGAACTTTACGTTATAACTTACTATGACGACTGTCAGTTTCATGCTTTGGGCTCAATATTCAGATTAGTTTCAGCTATGCACTTATCGCGAGTTGGCAGTATAAAGCAGTGGGCGAGCAGTAGCATTATAGCCATGTAGCCGAACGATGGGGTAAGAAACAGGTAGTAGCAAACGGTTAGTACTACCATGGGGATACCTAGCAGGTCGGCTCTGATTACTCCGAAGCGTTGCAACTGGCGCAGGCGCTCATCATTGGTGCCATTGGTGAAGCGTTGGCGTACATAGCCAAACTTAGTCATGCGCAGCGCCATATATATATTTAATAAGGTGATGGCTATGGCTATGGTCTGGAGTACGAACTCAGCTGACTTCCATGTGGCGAAAGCACCTGTGTATAGGTCAGTCGTCTCGCCTACAATAGCTACTAAGAGCGATGATGATACATTGCCTGCAATGAGCATGGCTATAACTGTTTGTGGGCGTTTTAGTGCATTCATTGTCATTTGTCAAAGGGGGTTCTGTTTATAATAGAACGTCCGAGTGTAACCTCGTCGGTGTATTCAAGTTCGTCGCCAACTGATATGCCTCGGGCTATCATTGTGAGCTTTACGTTGTACTGGGCAAGCTGTCTTGAAATGTAAAAGTTGGTGGTGTCGCCCTCCATAGTGCTGCTTAGGGCAAGTATAACCTCGCTGACGCCACCCTGTGCGACACGCTCAACGAGCGAGCGAATCTCAAGGTCGCCTGGCGCAATGCCATCAAGTGGAGATATTATTCCACCCAACACATGGTACAGACCATTGTATTGCTGAGTGTTTTCTATAGCCATTACGTCCTGCACGTTTTCGACCACGCAAATGGTTGTGGCATCGCGTCTTGGGTCAGAGCAGATAGGGCAGATGTCGGTATCGCTGATGTTATGGCAATGCTGGCAGTGCTTTACATTGTGCTTCATATCTGTTATGGCACGGGCAAAGGCATCGACTTCAGATTCTTCACGACGCAACAGGTTTAGTGCCAGACGAAGTGCTGTCTTGCGACCTATTGACGGCAGTTTGGCGAGTTCGTCAACGGCTTTCTCTAATAGTGCTGATGGTAGTTGCTGTTCCATGCCACAAGAGGGTTAAATCTTATTCTTACGATATTTGTTGTGCCACGAGAAGAACCATACAGTAGCAACTATGAACACAACTATATCTGCTACATACAGCACTTGCTGGCTCAGCCCGAAAGCCTGTTTGCTTACTATCAGGAACGATACGCTGATGATAGTCATGAACAGTGCTGGTATGAATGTTATGATGAATGGCTTATTGCGCTGAGCAAGATATACTGTAATTGTCCATAGGGTGAAGACTGCAAGCGTCTGGTTAGCCCAGCCGAAATATTGCCAGATTGTATTGAATCCATCGGGATTTTCCATCTGCCATACAAGCAGCCCTATGCCAGCGAGGAACATTGGTATGGCAATATAAAGGCGCGAACGAGTGGTACGCTGATTGAGTTTCAGTGCGTCGGCTATAATCAGTCGGGCGCTGCGGAAGGCTGTGTCGCCACTGGTGATAGGTGCAGCCACCACGCCAAGCAGGGCAAGAATGCCTCCGACTGTTCCAAGCCAGCCATGACATACCTGCATGACTACCATTGGTGCAGAGAAGAACTGTACGAGGGTTTTGCCACCATCAGTATCGACCTGTCCCATAAACTTGTTGATGAGTTCGGGCTGAACAACCTCGCGCCAACCGCCATAATAGAAGAAATACATTGAAACGGTTGCCCATATCAGTGCTACCAACCCCTCGGTTATCATTGCGCCATAGAAGATAGGGCGACCTTGTTTCTCGCTCTTCATGCAGCGTGCCATAAGTGGACTTTGCGTAGCATGGAAACCACTGATGGCTCCACAGGCTATGGTTATGAAGAGGCAGGGGAATATTGGGTTGGCGTTGGTGAATGTCTCAACACCCAGCCAAGCAGGGTTGTCGTTGAGGTTTGCCTCTGACAGATTGCTCCATAGTTCGGGTATCTCAGGTAACTTTACGAATAAACCGACAAGTAAAGCTAAAGCCATAAATATCAATGAGAAAGCAAACAAAGGATAAATCTTACCTATAATCTTGTCGATAGGCAACATTGTGGCTATGATGTAGTACACAAAGATGGCTATAATCCATAGCATAAGGTGTCCGCCAGTGAGACTTTCGAGAATGATAGCCGGACTATAAACGAAGACTACGCCGACCATTATCAGCAGTAAAACTGAGAAGACGAGCATAACACTCTTTGTTCTGCTTCCAAGATAACTGCCCACAAGTTCGGGCAAGCCAGCACCACCATGACGTACGGAAAGCATACCACTGAGATAGTCGTGTGTAGCGCCTGCGAAGATGCAACCAATCACAATCCATAGATAAGCTACTGGGCCATACCATGCGCCCATGATAGCTCCGAAGATAGGGCCTGTGCCAGCAATGTTCAGAAACTGAATCATAAAAATCTTCCAACTGGGTAAAACAATATAA
>CAYTXA010000177.1:0-3704 GCA_964440865.1 uncultured Muribaculaceae bacterium
GGAAATGGCACCGCGGAACAGCCCCTTGGCAAGAGGAGAAGCGCAGAGCATGCTGACGGAAATGCCGCCGGCAGACTCTCCGAAGATCGTAACCTTCGAGGGATCACCGCCGAACTTCGCAATATTGTTCTGCACCCACTTGAGGCCTGCAATCTGGTCGAGAAGGCCATAGTTGCCGGAAACATGCTCGGGATTCTCCGCGCTCAGCTCGGGATGGGAGAAGAAGCCGAGCCTTCCGACACGATAGGCAACGCTCACGAACACAACGCCCTTGCTCGCGAGCGGAGCTCCGTCGAAGAACGAAGTCGAACCGCCGGCAAAACCACCGCCATAGATCCATACCATGACGGGAAGCTTCTCCTTTGGAGACTTTGCGGGAGTCCAGACATTGAGGTACAGGCAGTCCTCGCTGCAATTGCCATTGCCTCCCTGGACGGGAGATGCTGCAAATTCTGTAGTCTCAAGTACACCATCCCATGGAACAACAGGCTGGGGTGCCTTCCACCGAAGCTCTCCCACCGGAGGAGCTGCGAAGGGAATCCCCTTGTAGACAGACATGCTGTCAGTCACGATGCCATGGATTTTTCCACCTTCGACTTCTACCACGCCGGGCTGCTGCCCGCTGCAGGAAGAGAGCGCCAGCACGACGGCGGCGCATAAGAAATTCAGGATCCTTTTCATCTGGAATCAGGTTAATTTTTGGAAAGTTAGGAAAAATTTCCTTTATCTTCGCAAGACAACTGATAGAACATGGACACATTCCTCATAATACTCGCAGTCACTCTCGGGATCCTCGGGATAATCGGATCGGTCGCACCGGTGCTCCCTGGTCCGCCACTTGGCTGGATTGCTCTGCTGCTGACCTATTTCGCGAAAGGGACAAACGGAGCAGGCGAACCGATGACAACGAAGTTCCTGCTTGTCTGGCTTGGCATCACAACTCTGGTGACGGTTCTCGACTACATCGTCCCGGCATGGTTCACGAAGGTGACCGGAGGAACGAAATACGCAGGATGGGGAGCTATGGCAGGTCTGTTCCTCGGACTCATATACCCGCCCCTCGGCATGGTGCTCGGATCCCTGCTGGGAGCCTTCCTCTTCGATTTCTTCCTCGGGGACAAGGGCGTCTGGGAATCCTTCAAGTCCTCGATCGGAGCATTCCTGGGTTTCATCTTCGGCACGGGGCTCAAGCTGACAGCGTCAGGGATAATGCTCTATTACGTGATAGTCTATATCTAGAGGATACTGAGATATTTCTCGATAGGCAGACCCTTGTACGGATCATCGGCGTCCTTGTTCAGACGTATGAAATTGTAGACCCCGTCCATTGCCGCCTGGGTACTCCTGAGCAGGTTCTCGCCCCTCATGATATGCCCGATCAAGATTGCCGCGAACACGTCCCCCGTCCCTGAGAACGTCAGCGGAATCTCGTCATACCCGAGTGCGAAGTAGCTGTCGTCCTGATGGTTGTATCCGGCGACGGAAGGCTTGCCGTCGACATGGATGCTCGTTATCAGCACCGATTTCGCGCCGAAAGAACGTATCCCGTCGAGAAGAGAGCGTGCCTCAGCCATCGACACTCCCCCCTTCTGATACTGCGTCCCCGTCAGGTAGCACGCCTCCGTATAGTTCGGATAGCACAAGTCCGCGACGTTCAGCATCTTGCGCATCGTGTCTATGGTCGCCGGCGGAAGACCGGAATACATGCTCCCGTCGTCCGCCATCACAGGATCCACGTAGATCGTCGTCCCGGCAGCCGCCTGCTTCTGGCAGAACTGCGCTATGACCCTCGCCTGCTCCTCGCTAGGAATGAACCCCGTCGCGATGGAGGAGAACCGGAATCCCAGCTTCTCCCATATGGGAAACGTTTCCTTCAGGTAGGATGTCGTGTCAAGCATCGAGTAGCTTCCATATCCGAAGTTATTGGATACCAATGATGTAGGCAGGTTGTATGTCGGAAAGCCCATGTATGCCAGTATCGGCAGCATAGCCGTCGTCGAGAGGTTTCCCATGCCCACGAGGTCGCTTATCAGCAGAATGCTCTTCTTGTCGTTCCTTTCCATAGTCCAGAAATTTCAGTCGCCCTTGCGGAGCTTTATTACAATCACGCCGTTTCCGCCACGCACGCCGTAGATCGACGTGCTCGATGGGTCTTTCAGCACTGTTATGGACTTTACCTGCGAAGGGCTGATGTTGCTGATGTCCTTGACCTCCATCCCGTCGACGAGGATCAGAGGCGCGTTACTGGAATTAAACGAGCCCTCTCCGCGGATAACTATCTGGTTGTCAGGAGTTACCTGCACTCCCGGCACTTTTCCGCGGATATAGTCATATATGTTGTTGTAGTTCGTCTTCTGGTCCACGTTCAGCTTCGTGCCGGAGATGGAAGACTTGCGGGTATCGATATTCCCATAACCGGTATCGATCGTAGAATCAGGAGCGACAGCCCTTCCGGCACCGCAAGACGCGGCCGAGATGGCGAGGGCTGCAATGGCAACGACGACAAAAAACTTCGTCATCATAATTCACGCTAAGCGATATGAAACTACAATTTAGCAACTTTTCCCCACAATGCAAGTACAAAACGACAAAATGAATTATCTTTGCTCCATTATGGCAGATTCCAATTTCATAGACTACGTAAAGATATTCTGCGCGTCAGGGCACGGCGGACCAGGTTCCACCCACATGAGGAGAGAGAAATACATTCCGAAGGGAGGTCCTGACGGAGGAGACGGAGGCCGCGGAGGGCACATCATCCTCAGGGCGAACCCCCAGTTCTGGACCCTCATCCACCTCAAATACCGCAAAGTCGTGCGTGCCGAAAACGGGGAATCCGGGTCCGGGGCGCTCAGGACGGGAAAGAGCGGCGCGGACGTGATCATCGATGTGCCGGTCGGAACGGTCGTAAAGGACGCGGAGACGCAGGAGGTTCTGTTTGACATGGCGGAAGCCGGCGAGGAAAGAATCCTCTGCAAGGGCGGACGCGGCGGCCTGGGCAACAACAACTTCAAGAGCGCGACAAACCAGACGCCCCGCTTTTCGCAGCCGGGAGAAGACGGAGTCGAAGGATGGTTCATACTGGAGCTCAAGGTTCTGGCTGACGTGGGACTTGTCGGATTCCCGAATGCCGGCAAATCCACGTTCCTCGCGACAGTCACGAGCGCAAAGCCGAAAATCGCGAACTACCCCTTCACGACGCTCGAGCCGAATCTCGGAATCGTCAACTATCGAGACTACAAGAGCTTCGTTGTCGCCGACATCCCCGGGATCATCGAGGGAGCAAGCGAAGGCAAAGGCCTGGGACTGAGGTTCCTGCGCCACATAGAGCGCAACTCTGTCCTGCTTTTCATGGTGTCTGCCGAAGAGGAGAACATCGAGAAAGGATACGAAATCCTGCTCGGAGAACTGACGAAATACAATCCCCAGCTCCTGACGAAGGACCGCATCCTTGCTGTCACGAAATGCGACCTCATCAACGACGAAAAAAGGGCGGAAGTCATGAAAACACTTCCAGCGGACATCAAGACCATCATGATCTCGTCGGTCAGCGGTGAAGGCATCCAGGAACTGAAGGACGCTCTCTGGCAGGCGCTTAACGAGGAAAAACAGTAGAAATCCCATGCTGGAATCCCTGTTGGAATTCGACCAGAAAGTGACGCTCGAGATCAACTCACTTTCGACTCCGGCCATGGACCAGTTCT
>CAYTXA010000178.1:0-3681 GCA_964440865.1 uncultured Muribaculaceae bacterium
ATACCGGAGAAGGAAGATTTTCTCCATCCTGTCGAAGTTGTACGCTTCCTTGTCCTGTTCCAGATACATCCTCAATGTCTGGCCAAGAATCCTGTGGGCGTCCAGCTCGCTGTTTTCGAGCCGGCCAAGTTCTTTCTTCTTGTCCCAGACAATGATTTCCAGCTTATCTGCCAGCTTGTCATAATTGAAGAAGATCTCTCCGATGTCAAGGCAGTCGGACACAAGTTTATGATAGATGGTTTTCCCGTCCAGATGTTTACTGTCAGCAACGTTGTTGAAAGCAGTACGTGCAAGGTCCACACGGGCAAAAGGAGAAGGAATGGAAGTGATTTCCTTATCAGCCCTAGCTCCACCGGGATCTTGGATCTGGTCGATGACTGCGGTACCGTAGGCGTTATTCTGTCCACCGGTCCAGTCTGTAATATTGTTATTACCTTGCGAATGAAGTCTCAGTACGGTTCCCATAACTACATGTTGTATTTGTGTTCAACCAAATCTTCCGTTGCCCTGTAGAAGAGCTCCATGAACTTCTGCTCACGGGTAGCCGCTTTGTTCCAGTTCCTCCAAGGAGTGTTGAGAATGCTGTCTACAAGGGCGTAATTGCGGGTGAACAGATGAGGATAATACTTGCTCGCGTCCTTCCCGTTCACGATGTCGAAAAGCGGATTTGACCTGTCCTCGTTGAAAGGCTTGAACGACCGCTCATTTTCGGCCATCTCATGTAGCCATTCATAATAAGCATGCTGGACCTTCGTGACCGCCTGGAAGAAATCTCCGCTGAAGAAATTCTTGTCCAGTTTGTTGTCGATGGCCCAGGGCTGCACGCGGAACTGTTTTTCCCGGGTGTACTCCAGGTATTTGTTCATCAGAATGAACTGTGTCAGCGGCTTCTGGATAGCGTCACGGCTTTCTTTGCCGAGATCCTTGAAAAGGACTTTCTCATTCTGTGTTTTATCAGATTCGAGCCCGTACTCATAGTGCAAGGTGCCTCCAGCAAGTTTAGTATCATCCGTCGCTGCGAAATTCAGCACTGCAAGAGCAGAAGCAAGCTCAATAAAGTGTGCCTTATTCTTCTGGGCAGAACCGCCATCGTGGTTCTCGTAGGTGGCTTTGACATTGTCACCGATATAGTAGAGCGCATCGATGGAGCCGTTCTGGCTGATGTTCCGCTCATAGTATGCAAGGGCAGATTTCGTCTTGGAGATAAAAGTCGCCGAATCTACACCGCTATTTTCGTCTTCTTCTACATTGAAATACGGCAGGACCGTGACTGCTCCAATCTTAGCCTGGCTGATTATATTCCATGCCTGCGATGATCTGTCTGTACGGATGGTCTTCAGAAGCAGAGGGAATCCGCTAGCTCCGGTTCCACCGAATATAGAGCTGATGATGAAAATCCTGTCCCCAGCCTCAAATCCATTGGCGAAAGCCTTGTATTCTTGAGAACCGGCAAACTGGTTCAGGACAACGCTGCCGATATTGGGATTGCCCTTGAATCCGACTTTCATATCCGAGTCCAGGTTCTTCTCCGAGAAGAGCATGTTTACCAGGGCAAGGGATTCCCTGTCCAGCTGACTCATCTGAATGAAGTCTTTGAATTTGCAGTTGCGGGTATTCTGGAGAGGGAAGATGAAATTGGTCATCCCGTCGACAGGCTTGATGGCCGTCGTAAAGAATTTGTTCTTACCCTCTGCGTTATTCTCCAGTTTGTCATGGATGGCCATGTACTGGTTCATCAGGTCAATGGTCCTGGTCTTGTCTGCACCGGAATCGTCCGGATCAATGATGATGGGGACGATGGTATCGGCGCTGCACTTTACACCGCTGGCTAGAAGCATTGTGAGGGATTTCAGGACGCGTGAGCCTGTCCCACCGATTCCGAAAACGTATAACTTACTCATGATCCTGCTTGCCTTTATTGTTCAACTTGGTTGCCAGAAGCGGCCACGGGGAATGCTTGCAGTTCTTGCTCCATGAGCGCAAAAGGAGCGAAAGAAGGAAGAACCAGAGCCCGCCGAGGAAGCCGTTGTAGATACCGAACATGATGGCATTGCCGGGGCCTACATAGGGGGCGAGAGAGTCAGCGATCACACCGGCGCTCATGTCGGTCGTAACGATGCCGTAAGCAAGCCCGAATCCTACACCGATGGAGACAAACAGCGGCAGCAGCCAATGGAACCACCTGTTCCAACGCGGATGATTGAAGATGTAGTAATATGCAAGGAACAGCAGAAGCGCCGTTCCAAAAGTGACCAGGAAAATGGTCGGAAACTTGTCGGCAGAAGCAACAAATCCTCCGGATGCATCATCCCATCCTCTCAGATGGTAATAGAGCTGCTCTCCATAGAGGTTGTTCCTGTAGAACAAGGAGAAAAAATCTTCCATATAGCAATTTATTTGATTACAAAGTCATACTGCGCGGTGATATTGCTCGTGTTGTTGGCATGGAAACCGGCATAGATACCCTCGCACATATAGCTGAAACCGTAGGTCTTGAGACTGTTGGCAGCAGTAAGGACGCTGTCGTCCGTATCAGTACTCTCGGCGACCCAGTCAGGGACCATGCCGTCGAACACAATCGTGAAATCACCCTTGCCGATAGGTTTTTCGGAGATAACGGTGATGTCATAAGTATAGGGAGAGGCCTTTACGAGATCCTCACGGACAGTGCCGTAGAACTCTTCGTTAGTCTCTTTGTTGATGATGTGCCGGTAATTTCGGCCATCCGTCGCATACTCTTTGCCATAAAGGATGACCGGGAGTCTCATATCAACACCAAAAGAAAAGAGGAATCCGTCTTGGGTCTTCTTGATGTTGGAAACTTCTTTTTTGGACTTCCACCTGTAATCTCCATTGGTCGGGCTCGGCTGGAGGAGTCCATAGCTGTCCAATCCTTCAAACATGGAGAAATCGCCGCTCATAATGGTCCAGGTGTTCACTACTGGTGCTCCCATGAAATTCGCATCAGGGACCTTCGTCTTGATTGTGGCGATATGGGCAGGCGAACCGAACACCCAGATATAGAAGGGGCGCTGCATGTCAATATTCGTCGGGTGATTCTTGTAGTCGAAATACCTGCCCTTGAACTGGGAATAAACCTGGTAAACCGAGCAGCTTACGAAATGGTTGCTGGCAATGTAATCGTTGACTGCGTTACGAATGGCAATCTTTTGGTTCTCCAGATATGCTTCCGGATTGGCGACTGAGCCGGGCGAGAAGATGCAGTCGGAAATGAATATGGACATATTGCTGCCATCCGTATTCTTTAGAATCTCGGTAATAAGGGCGGCAATATCAGTAGTGCCCCTGCTTCCGGCAGCCATAAGAAGACCTTTCGAGGTAAGGCTGTTGATGAACTGATTGACGTCATTGCCTTTGGGAGTGACCCTGTCCGTGATATAGTTCAGATTCATCTCGGAAGGAAGGCCGCTATTCCGGATGTTGGACAGGAAATCAAAGACAACCTGCTGGAACTGCGTCTTGCCATTGTCGACATACCCGTTCATGCTTCCGGAGGTCTCCAGATACACATTGACTACAGGGTGATTGTTGAAATTGACAGGTGCTTCTGCAACAGGAGCATCCTCCTGGGCGGGTTGGGCAACAGGAGCACTCACGTTGCCCGGCTTCGGACCACCGCTGATGCATGCCGTCATACAGAAAGCGAGCAGTGCTAGAATG
>CAYTXA010000179.1:0-3676 GCA_964440865.1 uncultured Muribaculaceae bacterium
AGAGCACAACACTTTTAATGTTGGGGTCTCGGGTTCGAGCCCCGAACGGATCACCTGGAAAGCCGGCTTGTCAGAGCCGGCTTTTTTTTTGTAAATTTCGCATATCTCTCTTCAATTAGCCCCCAAGTATGAAAAGGAACAGCACGCGATGCTGCGCCTCACTCCTTCGGAAAGGTATCTCCTCCTGCCAGTGGAGGAAAGCCAGTCCCAGGCGCATGTCCGCGTTCCAGCAGGAAAAGTCCAGCCGTCTGGGAAGCGCCTGCCGGGTAGACATCACGCTGAAGGGCGACGCCAGGATTGTCCTGTCCAACGGCAGGGGCGAACAAGTCGTCGTGGTGTATGACACAAGAAGGCCGTGGATGTCAGTGCATACGTATGCACCAAGGCTGGGGCCATGCCCGAAATCCCTGAAGAACTCAGAAACAGGATCAGGCTCTGATTACGTCGGCACCCTTCGGAATCCAGTCCAGATCCGCCATCTTGCTGCTTGCAAGGTAGATCAGCTTGAGGGCTGTGCATCCTACGAATGCGTCATTGCTTATCTTTTCGACGCTCGGGGGAATGTGCAGCCCTCTGAGCTTGCTGCATCCCGAGAAGCTTTCGCTGCCGATGGTCTTGACGTTGGAAGGGAGCAGCAGGTTCTTCATATGCCTGCACCCGAAGCAGAGGCGGGCGGGGATGGATTCGATGGTGTCCGGAATCCTGAGATCCTCCAATGCATAGCACTGCTCGAATGCCTGCTCTCCTAGAGTCCTGACGGAATCCGGCACAGTGATGCTCTTGAGCTTGTCCGCATAGATGAAAGCCTTGGCGCAGACTTCTTCGACCCCGTCGGGAATGACATATTTGTTGCCTCTTCTCCGGCGAGGATAGAGGAGGAGCTTTTTCATGTCTTTCGAATAGAGTACGCCGTCGGGGCAGCAGAAGTGCTTGTTCGAGATGTTGACCCAGAGGTCCTTCAGAGCATTTCCGCTTCCGAAGAAGAATGCGTCTTCCCCGATGCGCTCGACCGTGGCAGGGATGCTCAGGCTCTCGACCGACGAACATCCGTAGAATGCCCTGTCGTCGATTTCCCTGACTCCATCTGGCACCATGATCCATCCCAGCTTGTCGCAGCCGGCAAACGCCTCTTTCCCGATTCTCTTGAGATTGCGGTCCAGTCTTACGATGCGTATATTGTGGTTAGCGTAGTAGCGGTCCGGAATCTCATCAACATTATTTATTATCATGAAAAAATTCCATTATTCCTCAAATTTACACATTTGCTTCGGCTATTGCAAAGGTTTTATCGCCAATCTACGCGTTTAGATTGAGATTTAATTGTTTTAGAGAACAAAGTGTGGAATTTTCTGCTAACTTAGCGGAACTATGATCAAGATCAAGCGTGCATATCTTCCGGCAGAGGAAGGGGACGGATTCCGTGTCCTCGTGGACAGGCTTTGGCCGCGGGGAGTGAAAAAGGAAAACGCGAGGATAGATTTATGGGCGAAGGATATCGCTCCCAGTGCGGAGCTTCGCCAGTGGTTCGGCCATGATCCCGGGAAGTTCCCGGAGTTCGCCGAAAAGTACCGTCAGGAGCTGCAGGGGAATGGCTCATGGGAGTCTTTCCGCGACGAAGTCCGCAGGCACGATGTCGTGACGCTTGTCTTCGCCGCGAGGGACGAATCCTGCAACAACGCCGTCGTGCTCCGGTCGCTTCTGGAAGGGGAGTAGTCCTATTCCTTCACCTTTGCCTTGACGTAGTACAGGAAGGCGAGGTGGGAGAGTGCGAGGAAGAGGAAGGTGATGCCGTAGGCGAGTGCCTGGATGTCACGGCTATACTCTGTGAACGAGAAGACGATGACTTCTGCGATCAGGGCGGCGATTGCAATGTAGTCGAACCAGTGGAATGCTCTTGGCTGCTTGCCGGGGCGTTTCTGGGCATTGTATTTTCCGATAAGGGCGGAGGCCTTGTCTGAGTTGGCATAGCCGAAGCATACGGCAAAGAATACTGCCAGGGCGAGACCTGCGAGGATGTGTCCTGGTTCGATGCATACGATGCTTGCTCCGAGGCCGGCGACGATCGCGCTTCTAAAGCTGAATGAACTTTCCATGATTTGCTTCTATTTTTCTGCAGTAGTAGCCAATATGTCATGTACTTGCCAGCAATTCGCGTTAAGATTTTGTTAAATTCTCCGCCACTTCCCCATGGATATGAATAGAAGGTCAGCGTACGATCGATGGTCAGGCTGTTGGACAATATGTAAGCGATTTCCCGCATTAGCGATTCCCCGCTGGTTACCGGAATGAGTTCTGATGACACCCGCCGGAGAAACCCCGACGGTGGAGATTGCGATGTGGTTCATCAGGATGCGGCGGTCTTCGTCATCGTGGACCCAGTTCCCGGATTTTGTGCCGTCAGTACATAGGTGGCATTTCATGGTGATAGAGATTGTAGATTTTTGGGCATGGCAATGTACGTTTTTCGAGGTGATCCTGGTAGGTGGCGGAGGTAAAAAATTCTGCGCGTGCGTGAACTTTACGGAATTCTTTACTTTTTTAAGAGCGAATGAACTGGCAAAAGGGAAAATGAGCCGAGGTTAGAGGCAGGAGCGGAAGGAGACCCGCTGGAATGCGTTGCTGGATATTCTTTTCCCGTGTTCATAATCGATATGACAAAGATAACTCAATTGACCAAAAGTTAATTGGACGCCAGCTCCGGGTGGCGCCCTGCGCCGCGCCCCACGAAGATGCCGTCGGCAAGGTTGAGCAGTGCCGAGAATAGCAGCCCCATTTATCTTCCAAAGAGATGGATATTGTCATTTCCTCAAAATTATTTCAGGGTCTTTTCCCGACTTTCTCAAAATGTTGAGTTTTGATTTTGCTGTCCATACTCAATAAATCTCATAGAAATCTGATTTTTATTGTGTATGGACAATGGTTGCGATTTGCTTCAGGATTTTGTATTTTAGTGTATAGTGTTATACGATTGAATATGCAAGAAATTGAAAAACAGGCGCTTGTCTATGCTGTCGAAGCACTTGACGGGCAGACCGATCTTGACGGGTTCCCGGCAGTGCTCCATTCGATAGCCGTGGGGCTGGCCTGCAAGACTCCCGAGGCGAGGGCCACCGGATTCCTTCATGACGTCGTGGAGGATACCGACAGGACGTTCGAGGATCTGAGAAAGGCCGGATTCTGCTCTCTCGTGGGACATCTTACCCTGCTGACCCATACGAAGGATGTCCCTTACTTAGAATACATTACGCGGATAGGGGAGAGCGGAGACCCGGTCGCCCTGGAGGTCAAGCTCGCCGACCTGAGACACAATCTTGCCCGCGGTCGTCTCGGCGGTCACGAGAAACAGGTCTCCAAGCACAGCAAAGCCCTTGAGATGCTGGAACAGAAGGTCCGCCCGGACCGTTAACGGACATACGGGGTGCCGCTTGAAGAATAGGTTGTGATTTGCTTTCAGATTTTGTAAATTAGAGCATAGTTTCAATCCACGCGCCCCACGCGGGGCGCGACGGTGCGGCAAGGCAGCAACGAAGCGACGCAACGTTTCAATCCACGCGCCCCACGCGGGGCGCGACGAGAACGAGGATGTGGAGTATTCCGGGACCATCAACGTTTCAATCCACGCGCCCCACGCGGGGCGCGACTAGTTGTTATTAACTATACAAACCCTTTTACCAAT
>CAYTXA010000180.1:0-3645 GCA_964440865.1 uncultured Muribaculaceae bacterium
GTCTTCTACAAAGTGCAGGAGCTCTCCGCCGCGGATGTGGACCGATTCGGCACGGCGTCGCTCGTCACTCGCTCCACGTCCGACGTCACCAACGTCCAGCTGTTCCTCACCATGCTCCTGCGCATGGGCGTCATGGCCCCGCTCATGGCCGTGGCGGGACTGGTCCTCTCCGCGGCCACGGGCGGCAAGGTCAGCTCCGTCCTCAACGTGGCCATCCCCGTCCTGCTGGTCGCCACAACGGTCATCATCCTGGCGGCCTCGCGCTACTCCGTGGCCATGAGGAAGAAGATCGACCAGCTCAACAGCCTCTTTCTCGAGACCCTGGAGGGTGTGCGCGTCATCCGTGCCTTCAACCGCCAGCCGCGGGAGATGGACCGGTTCCGTGCGGCCAACCAGGACTACGCCAGGATCATGACGCGATCCAGGTGGTCTTCGGCGTGACGACTGCCGCCGTCATGGCCGTGGGCTCCTACTACGTGGGCACGGGCGAGATGGAGGTGGGCGCCCTGGTGGCAAACAGCCAGTACATCTCCATGATCCTCATGTCCGTCATCCTGCTGGCGGCCGTGGTCATGATGTTCCCCAACGCCTATGCCTGCGCGGGCAGGATCAGTGAGGTCCTGGAGGCGCAGGAATCCATGTGTGATGGGGACGCCACGGACGCGGACGTGACGGAGCGGGGCTCCGTGGAGTTCCGTGACGTCACCTTCACCTACCCTGGGGCCGAGGAGCCCGTGATCCGGGACGTCTCCTTCAAGACGGGCCCCGGCCAGGTGACGGCCATCATCGGTCGGACGGGCTGCGGCAAGAGCTCCGTGGTCAAGCTCGTGCCCCGCATGTACGACGTGACGTGCGGCCACGTGCTGGTGGATGGGGTGGACGTGCGCAAATGGCGGCTCCAGGACCTCCGAGCGCGCATCGGCTACGTGCCGCAGAAGAATGTCCTCTTCACCGGCGACATCGCCTCCAACCTCAACTTTGGCAACGAGGACGGCGCCCAGGAGGACTGGGAGCGCGCGGCCCGGATCGCCTGCGCGGACGAGTTCATCCAGAGGAAGCAGGGCGGCTACCACGAGCACATTGCCCAGGGCGGCACCAACCTATCCGGCGGCCAGCGCCAGCGCCTGGCCATCGCCCGCGCCGTCATGAAGAAACCCGAGGTCTACCTTTTCGACGACAGCTTCTCCGCGCTCGACATGCGGACCGACCGCCAGCTCCGCCAGAACCTGGCCGAGGCAGCCAAGGACGCCGCCATCATCATGGTGGCCCAGCGCGTGAGCACCATCCTCTCGGCCGACCAGATCCTGGTCATCGAGAAGGGCGAGGTCATCGGCAAGGGTACCCATTTGGAACTGCTCCGTACCTGCCCGGCTTATCGCGAGATGGCGACCCTGCAGCTGGGGGAGGAAGCGGTGGCAAAGATGCTTGCGGATGGCACCGACGCGAAGGGAGGCGAGGCGTGATGAAGACGAACGAGCAGAAGAAGGACAACGCGCCTGATCAGGGCAAGGCCGGCGGCCTCAAGCAGCTGGCGGGATACCTCAAGGGGCATCGCGTACTTCTCGCCCTCTGCATCGCGGCAGCGGTAATCAGCACGGTCTTCTCGGTGCTGGCGCCGGCGGTCATGGGCCTCATCACAACGCAGCTCTTCGAGGGGGCGCGGACGGGGAGCTTCGACTGGCAGGCGATTGCGGGGCTGATCGTCCTTCTCGCCGCGCTCTACGTGGTGGGACAGGTCTTTGCCCTGCTGCAGAGCCTGGGCATGACGCGGGTCACGGCAAGCGTGGTGCAGCGCCTGCGCGACGACATCGACCGCAAGATGCACCACCTCAAGCTGGGCTACTACGACACCCGAACCAACGGCGAGATCCTGAGCACCATCACCAACGACGTGGACACCGTGAGCACCATGCTGAGCCAGAACGTGACGCAGATCGTCACGCAGGTCATCACGGCCATCGGGATCCTGGTCATCATGCTGCGCATGAACGTCTGGCTGGCGCTGATTGCCATCGCCATGGTCCCGCTCTCGATCATGGCGGCGCTGGGGGTCATGAAGGCCAGCTCCAAGCACTACGGCGAGCAGCAGGACCTGCTGGGCGAGATGAACGGCTTCATCGAGGAGGTCTATAACGGCAAGGGCGTGGTCCAGGCCTTTGGCTATGAGGGTCGGGCGGAGCGCCAGTTCGACCAGATGAACGAGCGCCTGCGCGAGACTGCCGAGAAGGCCGACACCGAGTCCGGTACGATTAGCCCCATCACCTCGCTGGTTAACAATGCGGGCTATGTGGTCTCCGCCGTGCTGGGGTGCTTCTTCGTGCTGGGTGGCCAGATGAACGTGGGCACCGTCCAGTCCATGCTGCAGTACACCAAGCAGTTCTCGCAGCCCTTTACCAGCATCGCCGGGATGGCTGGATCGCTCGGGGCGTCAGTGGCAGCTGCGGACCGTATTGCGGCACTTCTTAACGCTGAGGAAGAAGAGCCGGACGTGACGGATCCCCAGGTGGCGCAGAGGACGGACGGCACGGTGGAGTTCCGCCACGTGGCCTTTGGCTACACGCCGGAGAGCCCGCTCATGACGGACGTGAGCTTCTCCGTGCACCCGGGGCAAAAGATTGCCATTGTGGGCCCCACCGGCGCGGGCAAGACCACCCTGGTCAACCTCCTCATGCGGTTCTATGAGGTCGACGGCGGGCAGATCCTGGTCGACGGCGTGGACACCCGGCAGATGACCCGCGAGGAACTCCGCCGGCACTTCTCAATGGTCCTGCAGGATACCTGGCTCTTCGAGGGCACGGTGACGGACAACCTGTCCTATGGCAGGGACGGGCTCACGCGCGAACAGGTGGAGGAGGCCGCGGCGGTGGCCAGCGCGGACCCCTTTGTGCGCATGCTGCCGGGCGGCTACGACTTCGTGCTCTCGCATGGCGGGGAGAACGTCTCGCAGGGCGAACGCCAGCTGCTCACCATCGCGCGCGCCATGGCCTGCGACCCGGAGATCATGATCCTGGACGAGGCCACGAGCAATGTGGACACCTACACCGAGCAGAAGATCCAGGATGCCATGCAGCGGCTCATGAGGGGGAGGACCAGCTTTGTGATCGCGCACCGGCTCTCCACCATCCGCGACGCAGACCTGATCCTCTACATGGAGAACGGCGACATCAAGGAGGCCGGCAGCCACGACGAGCTGATGGCGCGCCACGGCAAGTACGAGCAGCTCTACAACAGCCAGTTCGCGGCGTGACAGGGTGTGACAGGTACCGGGGGAGTGTCACGCGGGGGAGGCCACCCTTGCCAGGGCGATGAGCTGCTCCGGACTCTCCACAAAGTCGCGCGACACCCACTCGTCCAGAAGACCAACCGCGGCATAGGCTGCGCACCGCGCCACGTAGCCAGCCATGACATCCGATGTCTCCGCCGGCATGATGAGCTGGTAGTAGACGTCGTAGAGCGTGTGTTTCATGCCCTGGCGATACACTAGCCGGAGGAAGTT
Source organism: uncultured Muribaculaceae bacterium (assembly GCA_964440865.1). Taxonomy (GTDB): domain Bacteria; phylum Bacteroidota; class Bacteroidia; order Bacteroidales; family UBA932; genus Cryptobacteroides. The sequence continues at coordinate 3,497 of CAYTXA010000180.1, forward strand.
TTTTCAACGCCTCGCGGATGGAAGAGGAACAGACGATGAAGAAGGCCCTGCTTGTCCTGGTGAAAGTCCGGCTCGTGCTCGTGACCGCGTGGTGCCTCTTCCTGGGTGTCTCGGTCCGGGGCGACCGCCTGTGGATCACCACCCAGATC
>CAYTXA010000181.1:0-3611 GCA_964440865.1 uncultured Muribaculaceae bacterium
GAACGGACGGAGCGCGGTGATACTCAGGGACATGAGGCTATAGTCCATGTCCGTATGAGCGCCGTTGTGGTCCATGTCGACAAGTCCCGGTTTCGGGGTCGCATCCAGCTCCTTCCTCATGGCGCGCACAGCGCACTCGGAGAGAAGGTACGGGACAGTGGTGGACGGACAGAGCGCTATTGCATCGGATAGGTTCTCCGACTCTATGGCCTCGCGCACGCGGGAAGCGCTCACAGGCATGTTCCCGGACATGAGCCTCGCGATGACCTCGAATTCAATGCCTCTCATGGGCAGGATCCTGCCCATCAGCACGTTGTAGCGGTCCGTCAGGGCATCGGCCCTCTCGTCTCCGGCAAAGCGCACGACCGCCCCGAGCGCCGGTGCGACATGCCTCACGAAGAGGTCGAGGTCGAGGGCGATCTGAGTGTCGGTCGAATCCTCAAGCCTCTTGAGGAAATAGGTCGGGAACGTCGCGTCCGAGATCACGTAGTCGCTTCCTTCGCAGACAATTACGTTGCGGAGGGAGCTGCACCCGTACTCTATCATCGCCTTGCGCTCGGCATAGGGGAACTGGCTGCGGTCTTCCCTGACCACGATGACATAGAGGTTGTCTACCTTGGCTGCCGCCTGGCTGACAAGGTACTTGTGCCCGAGAGTGAACGGGTTGGCGTTCATCACGATCACGCCGTTGCGGCCCGGGCGGCGGAGGCTTTCGAGATACTTGACGTACTTGTTGAGCTCTCCCTTGCCGTTTTCCATCAGGACAGCCTCGGGAGCCTGTGCCAGAAGAGAGAATCCGAGGCTCTTGAATATTCCGAGGTTGGATGGCTTGGTATAGACCTTGACGCTGCCGAAGCCCAGCTGGTGGGCAAGGTTGATCAGATAGGAGATCAGCTTGTTGGTGTACCCGGCGCTTCGCGCCTTCCCCGACACGGCGACACCCTTTATCACATTCCCGGAAAGGCCTCCTCCGGCAAGTATGTTGTCGCCCTCGTCCTGGATTGCGGCATAGTAGTCCACGGGGGCGGGACGCAAGCCATTGTCGGCGAGGAAGGCAGCAACCTTCTCGCGGACAGACTTCACCGACATCGGCAGTAGATTGACCTCATCGAACATAGTCCTCAATCATCTGATCGATCCTGGCCTGGACTTCCTCACGGGTGTGGGTATGGTTCCTCATGCACCAGCGGGCCTCGTGGTCGCACAGGAGGCATCTGCGAGGAGACTCCCCCACTTCTTCCCGGGAAACAGGCGCTCCATCCTTTCCTATCACATCTAGATCGAACAGACGTCCGAGCGGATGGGTGTTTTCTATATTGCAAACTGCCCGCTTCGCATCCATTTCGGACAGCGAAGTGAGCAGGAATGCTTCAAAACCGGTTGGCAGGTCGCGCGTTTCGGCGAAAACCATGTCGCTCCCGAAACGGGCGACAAGCGCGGAAAGCGCCGCGCCTGCCACCAGAAGAGACTGGGAGTTGCGCTTGATCCTGCCAGGCATGATTACAGTCAGGGATATCAGGGTCTTTCCGGGGTACCGCTTCTGCAGCTCCTTCTGGTGACACACCCTTTCATCCCTGCTCCTGAGCAGATCATCAAGCGTGACCTCCATAGAAATCAAAGCTTAGTCCTCAACGTTGTAGATTACGTCCTGGACACTGCCCTCACGGTTGTAGACAATGCCGACGACCTTCTTGCCGAACTTGAGCGGTTCAGGTGTTCCGGCAATGGAGAATGCACGGTCACGCAGGTCATGGATGTCTACGACATTGATTCCGGCAGCCTTGAGCCTTTCTGCAAGCTCAGGACGGCGAGGATTGACGGCTACGCCGAACTCGGTTACGACTACGTCCACGGTGTTGCCCGGGGTGATGAGTGTCGTGACCTCGTCCACGACGCAGGGGATCCTGCCGCGGAGAAGCGGGCAGACGATTACGGACAGAGCGGAATCTGCAGCGGTGTCAGGATGTCCGCCGATGGCGCCACGGATGACACCATCGCTTCCGACGAGGACGTTGACGTTGAAGTTCACGTCGACCTCAAGTGCGGAGAGCACGACTACATCGAGGAAATGGGTAGCGCTGCCTTTCTCGTCGGCGCTTGCGTACTCATATGCTGCAACTTCCTTGTGGCCCATGAGGTCATTCTTCAGGGACTCTGCAGCGACCTTGTCGAAGGACTGCACGTCGATGAGCCTGCCGATGAGGCCTTCCTCATGAAGCTTTACCATGTGGGCAGTGATTCCGCCGAGGGCGAAGCTTGCCTTGATGCCCTGGTCGATCATAGCCTGGCGCAGGTACTTCACAACCTGGAGAGATGCACCGCCGGTACCGGTCTGCATGCTGAAGCCGTCGCGGAAATAGCCGCTGTTCTCGATGACCTTGGCAGCGGTCTGGGCGATCAGAATGTCGCGCGGGCTCTTGGAATCGCGGATTGCGCCTGCGGAAATCTTGGAAGAATCGCCGACGGAATCGACTACGACTACATAGTCCACGTCATGCTCGGAGATGGAGCAGGGTGTGTTGGGATAGTCTACGAGATCATCCGTGAGGATGACAACCTTGTCTGCATAGTGGGCATCGGGAAGAGCGTATCCGAGGGATCCGCAGATGCTCTTGGCGTTCTCGCTGCGGGAATAGCCGCAGGAGTTTCCGAGCGGGTCGCTGGAGGAAACGCCGAGGAATGCAACGTCGATGTGGATGTCGCCGTTCATGATGGCGCTGCCGCGACCGCCGTGGGAGCGGAACTCGACAGGATTCTCCATGAGGCCGTGGGAGATGGCGTCAGCGAGGTCTCCTCTCATTCCGGAGGTGCTGATCTTGGTGATAACGCCCGCCTTGATGTAGTCGATGAGGGGAGAGTGCACATTGGCGAGGCTGGAAGATGCAAGAGTCAGGTTCTTGTAGCCCATCTCCGCAAGCTTTGCGACAACCATGTTGATGACCTTGTCGCCGCCGCGGAAGTGGTGGTGGAAGGAGATGGTCATTCCGTCCTTGAGACCGGTCTTCCTTATAGCCTCTTCGAGGGTGACGACCTTCGGGCTGACCTTTGCGAGTTCAGCGCGGAAGGTGAGGTCCTTGTTTCCGCCTTCCTTATATACGTTCTTGCCTAATTTGGCTGCTTCGGCAGCAATGGCAGCTGCCCTGTCTTTATAGCTGTTCATTATTGAAGATCCTCCTTTGTGATTACGCCTGCAGCAAGTGCGAGGTCGATTGTACGCTGGGCCCTGAGGACAACCGGACGGTCGACCATCTTGCCCTTGTAGGAGATAACTCCTGAATGATTCTTCTGGGCCTCATGGATGGCTGCGATGATGCCCTTTGCCTTGGTGATCTGCTTCTCGGTCGGGACGAACACTTCGTTGACGACGGGGATCTGCTTGGGGTTGATGACGGACTTTCCGTCGAAGCCGAGGGTCTTGATGAGCTCGACCTCCTTGCGGAAGGTCTCCATGTCGTCGAGGTTGCTGTAGACGGTATCGAAGCAGGCGATGCCGGCCGCACGCGCAGCTACAACTATGGTCTCGCGGGCGAGCAGGAGTTCTGCGCCGCCGGGAGTGCGGTTGGTCTTCAGGTTGGCGGAGTAGTCCTCGGCACCGAGGGCGATACCCATCA
>CAYTXA010000182.1:0-3610 GCA_964440865.1 uncultured Muribaculaceae bacterium
AACGCATATTTCCGGGTGTGAAACAATTTTTTTTGCAATTATCACAATAAAATATGACTTTTGACGTAAGAATTTCGGATTTTTCTTTGGTAGTTTCAGAGGAATGCTTAAATTTGCTGCAACTAATTCTGATAGCAATGAAAGTATTTCGTTATATATTTTGCATAAGTATTATTGGTCTTCTTTGCGCCGCCCCGTCACAGATGAACGCCGCAGTAACTGAGGCTATGCCGGAAATATCGGAGCAAGCTAATCTTTCCGAAGTAAAAATAACGGTCAGCAACACTTCTGAAAATCAGGAGGTGCGTGTACGCGATGCGGAAGGCCTGAAGCTGGAAGTATATAACGTACTGGGCGTCAGGGTTGCCATCTACCGCATAGATAGTAATGACAAGACATTTACCTTGTCATTCCCCCGCGGATGCTATCTGTTGAAAGTAGATAAGGTAGTACGCAAGACTTTCATACACTAAGGTCCACTAAATTCAATAGCCAATGAGGAGAGGAGGAATAATTGTTTTCTTCCTTGTCTTATGTCTTGTTGGATGTAAGGAAAGAAAAGAATTTTTTCCTTACAAAGACTTATCTTATTCTTATTACGACACCCTCAGAAACAGTCAATATCTGATAAACAGTCGGGTCGTCCACTGGTATATTGATTCTTTACGACTTGCCGAGAGAGACACCTCATTTGTAGATCTGTTCGTCGACAAATATTATTACCGCTCCAAGCCGTATTTATGGGTAGACATGTCGGGCGCGGACGAACGAACAGACAGTTTGTTGCATTATTTCTCCGATGCAAAGGAAGAAGGCATTTCTCCGAACGCATTTTATTGCGAGAAATTGTCCCATGCTTTGGCACGACTGAAAGGCCTTAGTTTCACCAGACTGGAAAATATAAATCTGACTCTCGCCACCATCGAGTATTATTCTACCAAGGGGTATGCGCGATACGTCACTGGGATGAGATTCGGCTTTGTAAATCCTGGCAAGCTGTTTAATCACCTTGACCCAATCGCCCCCTTGGACAGCAATCAGGAGGTGAGGTACAGGGTACTATATGCGACAAAGACAGAGACTCCGGGAAGAGCTTTCATGGATACTTTGTTTGCTGCAGCCTCGGACAGCAGACAGCTCGGGCGGATGTTTGCGTCGTCTTATCCGAAGTCAAACAATTATAGACTGCTCAAGAGGAATCTGAATATGACCCGGGATGCATTCAGACGACGGACTATCGCTGTCAACATGGAAAGATACCGATGGCGCACTCCGAGAAATGGCAGAAAATATGTGTGGATCAATCTGCCGGAGTTCATGCTACGCGCTTATGACGACGATACAGGAGATATGATCGAAATGCGAGTATGTGAAGGCAGTTTCGAGCACAAGACTCCCCTACTCTCCAGCGATATTTCCCGTCTGGAACTTAACCCGGTCTGGGTTGTTCCACAGAGCATTATCAGCAAAGAGATAGCCCCGCATCATGCAGGAGACGCAGAATGGTTTGAGCACAAACGGATGATCATTGTGGACAAGAAGTCGGGAGAAGAAGTTCCCCCGGTAGAGGTCAGCTCAGAGTCTCTCAAGACAGGAAATTACAATGTCATTCAGGGTAAAGGTGAGGGCAACGCATTGGGTCGGATGATATTCCGTTTCCCCAATGACTTTTCCATTTACCTTCATGACACACCTAACCATGAAGTTTTCACATTACCTTACAGAGCCCTCAGTCACGGATGCATTCGTTTGGAGAGACCTCTGGACCTCGCTATTTTCCTGATGGAAGAGAAGGATCCGCTGGAAATAGATAAAATGCGGATTGCCGTAGACCTGCCACCGGAGTCAGAGGAAGGACGCAAATTTTTATCTAACAAGAATCACAGACATATGGAGTCGATAAAATACAAGCCCTCCATTCCTCTGTATATCACTTATTATACTGCCTACCCCGACATTAACGGAAATGTCGTGTTTACTTCCGACCCTTATGATTACGATCAGCTGATCTATAGTCGGATAACCGGAATGTCTCAACCTTTGCGCCGTGCCGAATAATTTAGAAGAAGAGATGATATGCCGCCTGCTACGCGATTCGGATGAGAATGTGCGCAAGAAGGCTTTCGGAGAGATGGTCAGAAACTTTTCTCCGCGCATTTACTGGCAAATCAGGAGACTGGTATTCTCGCATGATGATGCCAATGATATAATGCAAGAGACATTCATAAAGGTCTGGACATCCCTTTCGTCATTCCGCGGCGATTCAAGCCTTTTTACATGGGTTTATCGTATTGCCGTGAACGAAGCCCTGACCTTCTTGCGTAAGAAAAAGAACAATGTATCCATCGACTCTCCCGAGGCTGATTATGTGAGAGAGCTGCCGACAGACGCTTATTTTGATGGAGACGAGGCTCAGATCAGATTTCAGAAAGCTATTTCCACTCTTCCCGACAAACAACGTCTTGTCTTTAACATGCGCTATTTTGATGAGATGAAGTATGAGGATATGAGCAAAATTTTAGGAACGTCAGTTGGGGCTTTAAAAGCCTCGTATCATATCGCCGTTACCAAAATAACCGCAAATTTAAGTGAGGCTGATTAAACCTATGCGGTTAAATTGTATCTATCAAGTAAAAGAATATCATTATGAATAAAAACGAAGATTATTTGAAAAATAAATTCGGCAAGGAGTGTCCGTTCACGGTGCCGGAAGGTTATTTTGACAAATTATCTTCTGACATCATGGCCAAAATGCCGGGCAATTCCGTTCCTCAGATGCCCGAACCCGAAGCGAACGCTGACAACGATACGAATACACAGCGCAAAAAGATATTTGTCAAGCTTCGTCCGTATCTATATCTGGCAGCTTTGTTCGCCGGCCTTTATTTCGGTATCAATGTAATGAAGTATCAGGAGAATGTAAAAAAGGCACAGGTCACCCATCAGGCATCGTACGATGAATACGACAAATATCTGGATGATGTCTGTGATTATGCCGACATCTCCAAGGAGGAGATATACGCTTACGCTCACGCATACGACCAGGACGATGTTGATTAGAACAATATTCAGAGATTATGAAAAGGTTTGGACTATTAGTTATATTATTCCTGTTTATAGGAGAAGTATCAGCACAAGGACCCAACGGGAAGCCCAGATTTTCGCCGGAAGAATTCCGTCAGAAGCAAGAGGAATTCATAATACGTGAGGCATTATTATCGCCAGCAGAGGCAGCAAGATTCTTCCCTGTATATCACGAACTGGGCAAGAAAAAATTTGAGATAGACAGAAAGATACGCATTGCAGTACGCAGAAGTTTCAAAAGCGAATTGTCAGAAGGAGAAGCACAGAAAGTGCTCTCCCAAATAGACAAGCTACAGGTACAGAAGGTCAGGCTCGAACAAACGTATCATGAAAAATTCAGGAGAATGCTGTCAGCACAAAAGACTTTGAGAATTATGGCTGCCGATGCCAAGTTTGACAGAATGCTTCTGCGCAATCTGGCTCCCCCACGCAACAAGAAATGAAATAAGGAGAAAATATCTCTATGAGATATTTGAAGATGAAGAAATCAATGACACCATATCTCGACTGAGGAGCCTATGTTTCA
>CAYTXA010000183.1:0-3590 GCA_964440865.1 uncultured Muribaculaceae bacterium
AGGGAGATGGCGCCATCGCCGGTCACGTTGCAGGCAGTGCCGAACGAATCCATGGCGATGTAGAGTGCAATCATAAGCGCCTGAGCCTGAGCATCAAAACCAAGGACCGAGGACAGCGGGGCAAGAGCCGCCATGATGGCACCGCCGGGAACACCCGGAGAAGCGACCATCATGATCGCAAGCAGCAAGATGAAGCCAAGGAACAGCGGAAAATCATGCGGCAGTCCGGTCATCAGGCAGATAGCCAGCGCGCAGGCGGTAATCTTCATCGCGGAGCCCGGCATATGGATCGTCGCGCAGAGCGGCACCGTGAACCCGGCAACCTCCTCCCGGACGCCATTGCGGAGCGTCCTCTCGAAAGTCACCGGAATCGTGGCGGCAGACGACGACGTGCCGAGCGCGGTCAGATAGGCAGGGATCATGTTCCAGAGCAACTTGAACGGATTTTTGCTGGTCATTCCGCCGGCAATCAGGAACAGATAAACGAGTATCAGCACGTGCAGCACCACGATCACGACGATGACCTGGGCGAACACGGCCATGATGCCGAAAGCCTGGCCCGTGAACGACATATTGAGGAAAATTCCAAAGATATACGGCGGGAGAAGTGGGATGATGGCAACACGTATAGCCTTGACTATCACCTCCTTGAACTCGTCGAACACATTCATCAGCGCCTGTCCCTTCCCGTACGCGACACCGAGCCCCACGAGGAACGAGAACACCAGCGCAGCCATCACGTCGAACATCGGAGGGATGCTGATCGTGAAATACGGCTCGACGTTCTTGATCTCCTCGACCGACCCGACGGGAGCGGAAGCAACCATGGACGGGAAGAGCCATGAACCAGTTCCATAGGCCAGAAGAGCCGCGAGGACCGTGTCCGCGTAGCCGATCAGCACCGTGACCAGCAGCATCTTGCCCGCGCTGGAGCCGATGCCCGCGATCGCCGGAGTGACGAGCCCGACGATGATCAGCGGGATCATGAACGAGAGGAACTGGCTGAAAATCGCGTTGAATGTCATGAAAGCCCGCACTCCCCCTTCGGGCATGACCTGCCCGAGAGCAAGGCCAAGCAAGATTGCGATCAGAATCCATCCGAGAAGGGTAATGTGTATCTTCTTTTTCATAACGTTCGAGGTTTTCTCCCAAATTTACTATGTTTTTAATAATTTTTTAGCGACTTTTGTGAAAAAGTGGAGATAAATTAAAATGATACATCCAGATGCTAACAGATGCCTACTCTGCAAGAGGCCCCGTTGCGGCTCGAAATGCCCGGTCCACACCGACGTTCCCGGCGCGATGAGGCTCTACAAGGAAGGCAAGAAGGAGGAGGCAGGAGCGCTGCTGTTCGACAACAACCCGATGAGCAGCATAACCTGTAGGGTATGCGACTGGAAGCGTTTCTGCTTCGGCAACTGCGTACTGAACGTCAAGAAGATGCCGATCCACTGGTATGAGATCGAGCATGAGATATCCGGCGAATACATAAAGAATTACCATATTACGACGCCGGAAGACAAGGGCAAGTCCATCGCGATCCTGGGGGCCGGTCCTGCCGGCATCACGGCGGCGATAAGGCTGCGCCAGGACGGTTTCCATGTAGTCGTATACGACAACCATGACCGCATCGGAGGCGTGCTCCGCTATGGAATTCCCGAATTCCGCCTCGGCAAGGACTGCCTCGACCCTTATGAGCGCATTTTCCGCGAGTCCGGCATAGAGTTCCGCGGGGGCGTTGTCATCGGCAAGGACGTGACAATCGAGAAGATCCGCGCCGCATACGATGCCGTCCTGCTCGCCACCGGCGCCGTCAAGCCCCGTTCCATGAGGATTCCCGGCGAAGACAATCCTCATGTCCATCAGGCACTTGACTTCCTTTCCAGCCCCGAATCCTTCAAGCTCGGCAAGAAGGTCATCGTGGTCGGCGGAGGCAACGTCGCCATGGACGTTTCGAGGACGCTCGTGCGCCTTGGCCACTGGACCATAAACTATTACAGGAAAGATTTCCCGAACATGCCCGCGAATTCCCGCGAGGTCGCGGAGGCCAAGCAGGAGGGAGTGGAGTTCAGGGTGCTGCAGACGCCGGTCGAGATCAAAGTCTCGGGTGGCAAGAATATTGCAGTCATCCGTGACTGCCAGACGATTACGAATCCGGACGGAACGCTGTCGACGGAGATCCTGCCGGGAACCGACAACGAGATCGAGTTCGACGACCTGATCCAGGCAGTCAGCGAGACGGTGGACTACAGCGTGTTCGACGCGGGCGGCAAGCCGAAGACGGACAAGGCGGGAATTCCGCTGGTAAACGGCCTGCAGGAGACTTCCCTTCCGAACGTGTTCATCGCCGGCGATTTCTTCCTCGGGCCGAAGACGGTAGTGGACGCTGTCCATTCGGCGAACATTGCGACAGAGGGCATCGAGGAGTATCTGCGAGAAGTAGAAGCTTAACACTGAACTTATGTCTAACAACAAGACGACATCGGCATTCCTGGGCATTTTCATAGTGGTTGCGGTAGTTGCAATCGTGCTGGCCGGGGGTGCGGTGTGGATGCAGCACAAGTCTCCCCGGCAGACGATACAGAACGGGAAGACTACCGTATATGAGGAGGAGCTGAATTTCTATTCCCACAAGGACAAGATCTGCGGGGTGATGGACCGGCCGGCGGACGCTGACCCGAAGGAGAAGCTTCCTCTTGTGATCTATTGCCATGGCCTGGGGTCATCCTACGCGGGCGGAAGCGCCGCTCTGCGAAAGTACATCGCGGGGCTGGGGTATGCCGCCTACGGGTTCGATTTCAGGGGCGGCGGTCCGAAGAGCAAAAGCGACGGCAGCACGCTTGAGATGTCGTATGACACTGAGATTGAGGATCTTGAGGCTGTGCTGAAGAGGATAAAGAGACTGAACGGGATCGACCATTCGAGGGTCTATCTGATGGGCCACAGTCAGGGCGCAGTTGTCGCGTCGATCGTGGGCTGCCACAATCCGGACAAGGTCAGGGGCATGATTCTGCTGGCGCCGTCCTACAATGCCGGAGACCTTGCGATGAAGATCTATCCTCGTCTGCGCAATTTCAGGGATTCGACCTGGTACGTGAACATGTACGTTGGGCCGGCATATTTCAAGGCGCTGAAGAATTTCAAGCCGTACGACAGGATGGAGAATTTCACGGGGCCGGTGCTTCTGGTCCATGGAACTGAGGATGAATTCGTTCCGGTTGCCTATTCGGACAAGGCTGCGAAGATTTTCCCGAATGTGCAGTATGAAAGGCTTGAGGGGGTCGGACACGCGTTCACGGGCAATGCGGAAAAGCCTATGGTTGACCTTGTTACGGCTTACCTGAAGGAGCAGCTTGCGGAAAGCGGTTTGCCTTCCGAGGGCGGAGAGAAATAGATTTTCCGATGAAACTGTCAAGCTTCAAGGACCTTAGGGTCATAAAGAAAAGCCTTGAGCCCGATGCGGATTCCGCTTCGGGTTCTTCGTCTGCTGCCGGCGTTTCCGGTTCCGGCGGGGTGCAGAAGCGGCGTTCGCACGTTGTCACCCATCGCAGCAAGGAGGAGGAGCGGGCGCGGGGCGAGGGCATCGTCCG
>CAYTXA010000184.1:0-3577 GCA_964440865.1 uncultured Muribaculaceae bacterium
GACATTCCCATTTCGGGAGCTGCCGCCCAGAAGACCACCAGGACGATCAAACCCGACGTTGTTTCGCTGAAGCCTACCGACTTCAAGGGTCTCCTTCCGAGGCTCCTTGTCAGGGCAGGCGACCGTGTGAAGGCCGGGGCTCCCGTACTGGCGGACAAGACGCATTCTGACATTCTCTTCACATCTCCGGTAAGCGGAACTGTCGAGGAGGTCGTCAGGGGCGCAAAGAGAAAGTTGCTTGAGGTCCGCATCAAGGTCGATGAGAAGCAGGAGTTCGAAGACTTCGGAGTCCACGACGCAGCCGGCATGAGTGCAGACGAGGTAAAGTCCCTCATTCTCAAGAGCGGACTTTGGGCAGGTCTCATCCAGAGGCCTTACGGAATCCTCGCCGATCCTACGCTCAGGCCGAAGGCTATCTACGTCTCCGCATTCAACACTGCTCCCCTTGCTCCCTCGATGGAGTATGTGCTTGGAGATCAGCTCGCTGAGATCCAGGCCGGAGCCACTGCCCTCAGCAAGCTGACAGATGGCGGGGTCCACGTTTCCCTCAATGCAGAGAACGCTTCCGCAACGCCTTTCCACAAGCTCGAGGGAGTGGTCCTCCATACTTTCGAAGGACGTCATCCCGCAGGCACCGTCGGAATCCAGATCGCGAACATCGATCCGATCATGAAGGGCGATACCGTATGGACCATTTCCCTTCTCCTGCTCGCTGCAATCGGCAAGCTTATCCTGACCGGTAAGGTTGACCTCACGAGGAAAGTGGCCGTCACCGGCCCCGTCGCAAAGGATCCTGCCTATGTAGAGGCTGTTCCCGGAATTTCCATGAAGGATCTTTCCGAGTTCTATGACAACTCCAAGGGGGATGTACGCTTCGTAAGCGGCGACGCCCTGACCGGAGAGAACGTCGGCCCGGACGGATACCTCGGCTTCTTCGACAACCAGATCACCCTGCTCCACGAAGGCCGCGAGAGAGAGGTGTTCGGATGGCTCAAGCCCATCCGTCCGAAGGTTTACTCTGCAAGCCACACCGCGCTCAACTTCCTCAATCCCAAGAAGAAGTATGACATGGACACCAACCTCCACGGCGGGCCCAGGACCTTCGTAGTATCTAACGTCTATTCCAAGGTGCTTCCGATGGATATCTATCCTGTCTATCTCTGCAAGGCTTGCCTCGCCGGAGACATTGACAACATGGAGAGATACGGAATCTACGAAGTCCTCCCCGAGGATCTCGCCACCTGTGAATACGTCGACCCGTCCAAGAATGAGATTCAGGACATCATCTCCAAGGGTATCGACCTCATGCTCAAGGAAATGGCTTAACGGAATTTATCATGGCAGAAAATACAAACACTCCACAGCCAGGCCTTTTCGAAAGAGGCGGCAAGTTCGGATGGCTCCACTCGACCGTGGACGCCTTCGACACATTTCTCAGAGTTCCTGCTACGGTAACAAAGAAGGGTGCGCATGTACGTGACGGAAACGACCTCAAGAGGGTCATGATCATCGCTGTCATCGCCGTAATCCCTGCCGCACTGTTCGGCATGTGGAACGTCGGTCACCAGCATGAACTTGCTTTCAACCTCGGATGGGGTTTCTGGGGCCAGTTCTGGTTCGGATTCCTCAAGGTTCTTCCGCTCTACCTCGTATCCTATATCGTAGGACTCGCAATTGAATTCGCATCCGCACAGATCCGCAACGAGGAGCTCAACGAGGGCTACCTCATGACCGGAATGCTCATTCCGCTCATCGTCCCCGTCGACATTCCTCTCTGGATGCTGGCGCTCGCCGTTGCCTTCGCCGTCCTTTTCGGCAAGGAAGTATTCGGCGGCACAGGATACAACTTCCTCAACCCTGCCCTCCTCGCCCGCGCATTCCTGTTCTTCGCTTATCCTAGCAAGATGTCAGGTGCCGAGACATGGATCGCAACGAAGGCTGGCGAAGTCCTTCCCGACGCAGTCACCGGAGCAACCCCTCTTGCCTTCGCAAACGAAGGCGGACTCGCGGCTATGACAGGTGCACAGTATGACATGAGCTTCTGGAGCCTCTTCGCAGGTACCGTTCCGGGATCCGTCGGCGAGACTTCCGTCATCGCAATCCTTCTCGGAGCATGCCTCCTTATCTTCACCGGCGTCGCAAGCTGGAAGATCATGTGCTCCTCCGTAGTCGGCGCACTGCTCGTGGGCTGGATCGGAACCGCCGCCGGCGTGACCGACATCCCCGCCTACTACCAGCTCGTTCTCGGCGGTTTCGCCTTCGGTACGGTCTTCATGGCCACCGACCCCGTCACCAGCTGCCAGACCGAGACCGGAAAGTGGATCTACGGATTCCTCGTCGGAGCGCTCTGCGTGACGGTACGTCTCTTCAACGCAGGCTATGCTGAGGGCATGATGCTTTCCATCCTGCTCTGCAACACCTTCGCACCGCTCATCGACTACTGCGTGACCTCGTCACACATCTCCAGGAAGATGAAAAAAGCAAGAACCGCTTAATTGCCAAAGGATATGAATACAAACAGCAACGGATATACAATTGTGTACACGAGCATCATCGTGATACTCGTGGCTGCTATCCTGGCCGCGGTTTCAATGGCCCTGAAACCTCTTCAGGATGCAAACATCAAGGCTGATACCATCAGCCAGATGCTCACTGCCGCACAGTACGCCACAAAGGACGAACTCGAGAGCAAGAGCAACGACGAGATCCTGTCCATCTACAAGGAGAACATCACCGATGCCTTCCTCATCAGGCTGGACGGCTCCAAGGACCGCGACCTTGATGCCAAGGGCAATGGCGAAGTCTTCTCCACCAACCAGCTGAAGGCCCAGAACTCTGCGCTCAAGATCGGCAAGACAGACGGCGTCACGCTCCCTGTCTACAACTTCGACTTCAACGGCAAGAAGGTCACCGTAGTAGCAATCTACGGAGCCGGCCTCTGGGGTCCGGTCTGGGGCTACATCGCCCTCGAACCCGACCATTCTTCCATCGTCGGAGCATACTTCGACCATGCAAGCGAGACTCCTGGCCTCGGTGCAAAGATCAAGGATGATCCTTCATTCAGGGCACAGTTCGCCGGCAAGAAGATCGACTTCTCCGCGGAGCCTGTATTCGCGATCGTCAAGGGCGGTGTTCCTGACGGACAGCAGAATGCAGTCGATGCCATCACCGGCGCGACAATGACCAGCAAGGGTCTGAGCGCGGCGATTGCTTCCTGGATGGACCTCTACAAACCCTATCTTACTAAAGTGGAGGAATAAACTATGGCAAAACTCAAAGAAATATTCTCAACCCCGTTCTTCACGGGCAACCCGATAACAGTCCTGGTGCTGGGTATCTGCTCTTCGCTCGCCGTAACAGTCGAGCTCAAGGGCGCCATCGTCATGGCACTGTCCGTGACCATAGTGACCGGGCTTTCCTGCCTGGTGCTCTCTCTTCTGAGGAACACCATCCCGAACAGGGTCCGCATCATCATCCAGCTGGTGGTAGTCTCCCTGCTGGTCATCGTGGTAGACCAGATCCTGAAGGCATTTGCCTACCAAATTGATGTCCAGCTGTCCGTCTACATCGGACTGAT
>CAYTXA010000185.1:0-3505 GCA_964440865.1 uncultured Muribaculaceae bacterium
GAGAATAGTCCTTCTTGTCGAAGACCTTCACCATACCGTCTCCGCTCTCGATGCTGACAAGGAGATATTCATCAATGCACCTGAAATCCGTAACCCCCAGCACATCAAGATCCAATTGCTGCCCAGCACCCAGTGTATATTCTTTCGGAAAGCTCTTCACATGGTCCATATCTGCGAACACGAATTCTCCCTTTTCCGACGAGCATCCGACCAAAACAGACGCTAAAACAACAATACTTACTGCAAAAGCAAATACTATTTTTTTCATAATAAATATTATAATACTTCCATTTTTTTAGACAGGTAAATGTAATCATATTTTATCGTCCGCCAAAATTGCCCTGGTCAGGGTTGATGATCTCCGGCGCGCCATACTTCGCATTGGCCTCGATGCCACCTTCGCCTTGAACCTGGCGTCGTACTTCTTGCGTGTCCCGTTCATGGTGCAAAGTTACTTGTCTTTAACCTAGGCACCTGTCCGATTATCCGATAGTATTATAGGACGGATGTTTTGCCATTCGCGCGACAATAAGCCGGAGGAAGTCACGCGAAAAGGTTTTAAATATGTATTCCTCCTACCTATTCCCGCGCGAATGGTAGATTCAACGACCGTTCAAGAGAGTTTCCGAGCATTTTCTCGCACACCTGGCAGGATATCCGACCATTCGGGAGAGGTCAAGGATGTTGAGCAGAGGTTTTGGCGGGAGCACCGCAGCCACTCGAACCGAGGAGCTCACCCGAACCTGGCCGGCAGGGAACCGCCGGCCTGGTGCTGCAGCCATAAAGCACCTCAAGTATTACCCTTGAAGTATCATTCAGCAGAATATATTAGCTGCCTATTTTCCGAGGAACTTCGCTTCTATGTATTTTAGAAGGGCTTCGCGGTAGAGATCTCCGATCGGCAGGCTTATATCCCCGCCGAGAAACACCCGGTTCTTGCCCACCGACTCTATCGCTCTCAGGTTGACGATGAACGAGCGATGGATCCGCATGAAGAAGGCGGGCAGCCGCTCCTCCACAACCTTCATGCTCAAAAGCGCTACGATGGGTTCGGGTTGAGTTGTGACATGGAACTTCGTGTACTCGCTCATGCACTCGATATAGCGGATGCTGCCCGTGGCTATGCGTATGGCACGGCGGTCGGTCTTCAGGAAAATGGCGTCATCGTCACTGCCAAGCGCGCTGACAGTCTCCCGTTGCATCTCCGCGGCATGCTGCAAGCCATACTGTCTCCTGACCTTCTCTGCTGCCCTCTGGAACTCGTTCAGGCCAAAAGGCTTGAGAAGGTAGTCGACGGCATCTAACTTGTACCCCTCTATGGCATACTCGCTGTAGGCCGTGGTGAAAACTACGATGGGCGGAGAGGCAAGCCCACGGACGAAGTCCATGCCGTTGAGGTCAGGCATGTTGATGTCACAGAAAATGGCATCGATCGTCTCATGGTCCATGATGGCCATGGCCTCAGCCGCACTGCCGCACTGACCGCAGAGGTTGAGGTATGGCACCTTCCCGATATAGTTTGCGAGCTGCCTCAAGGCAAGAGGCTCGTCGTCAATCGCAAGGACATTGATCATTTGTTGAGCGGTAAGCTGAGTTCCACGTTGTATGACTCCGGACTGCTGTCCAGAATGAATAGTGTATAGTTTTCGCCATAGATGAGGTCAAGCCTCCGTCTGGCGTTCTGCAGCCCCACGCCTCCATGTTCGTCATTGACGTCAGAGTGCCTGCTGTTGTTGCAACTGAACGAGATACGGCCCTCTTCCGTGCGTAGCGCAATGTGCACGAAACTCTCCCGGGCATAGCTGATTCCATGCTTGAACGCGTTCTCCACGAACGTGATAAGCAGAAGCGGCGGCACGGTGGCATCGTCCATTTTTCCGGCGATATCGCACCGGATATCCACCTTGTCGGTGTAGCGCAGCCGCATAAGATGGAGATAGCTCTGAAGGAACTGAGTCTCCTTCTGCAGAGGCACCATCTGCTGGTTGCCCTCGTACAGGATGTAGCGCATCATCTTCGACAGCTGGACAATGGCATCCTTGGCCATCTCCGGATCGATATCCACCAGAGCATGGATGTTGTTGAGCGTGTTCATGAAGAAGTGCGGGTTCACCTGATACTTCAGGTATTCCAGCTGCGCATGGAGGTTCTCCCGCTGCAGCTCCTGCATCTCCTGGTCTCTCCGCCGCGACCGGAAATAGAGTTTTACTCCGACGTTGATGCTCAGCAGGAAAACCAGAAGAACAAGGTCTGTTGTCTGCCGGGGGCCGAACATGTGTGAGGGTGGAGGGGTTATGCCCCGTCTCCGTGGCATGTCCGGTCTCCTGTCATCGTGCACGACAGGACGCTCGGGAGGTTCCGGCCGCATGCGGTTTTCCATCCCGGGCCTCCCGTCAGGTTCGCGCCCTTCGGGCATCGAACATTGCACGGCGAGGAACACTGCCATGAGCGCTGCAACACCAGCGAAGTACCGCCAGCGGCGGCTTGGTTTCAGCAACAGCGGAGCTATCAGGAAATTGTGGATACAGAACGCAACGAGCAGGACGGCATACACCTTCCATATCGGGAAGATTTCGCTCCACTGGAATGTGCCATCGCCCTGCTGCGTGCGGATAAGGAGCGAGATCACTGGTGTCGTAAAGAGCGCCAGCCAGAGAATGATGTAGACAATATTCTCCTTGTCTATGTGAAGCCGCTTGTCCATCTCCTATCTCGGTCCTCCTCCATTCCTGCCGCCACCCATGCCGCCAGTGCTGGTGCCAGTCTGCGAATAGGGGCTGTCCAGAGAGGATATTGTCGCCGCTTCGGAACCCTCGCTGCTCACCGTGGGCGAGGAAATCAGTCCGCAGAAATCATCGCCGCTTACGGTCGCACCGGTCGTGAGAGAATAGCTGCCGCCTTTGCTCAGGACGGGAGACGAGAGTAGGACTGTGGCAGAGCCGTTGTAGCTGCGCTTCATGGTCAGGGAGAGAAGGCGTGTCGATCCGGAAGACAGCAGGAGCGTCGACCCGGAGGAAATCGAGCAGCCATAGACGATGCTCGGCTGCTTCGAAGTTGACGCCGGATAGGACGTGCCCCCGCCAATTGCCGCCACGGTTCCCCCATTTATGTAGAGTTCATATCCCTCTTCCTCGTTGGCGTCGAGGCCTTGTTCGGGCTGCGTGGTGCCGTAGGCGACTACGGTGCCGCCATTGATGACCAGGTCACCGTTGGAGTCGATTCCGTCATTGCCCATTGCCCAGGCGAAGATGGACCCTCCGTTGATGGTCAGTGTCTTTGCAGAATTCAGCGCATCGTCATATGAAAGCACCTTGACAGTACCACCGTCGATGGTCATAGTCCCTTTGCTTTCCCTTCCCTCGGAGCCATCGTCGCCTGTTGCACTGATGAGTATGGTGCCTCCTTCGACGCTGATGTTGCCGTCCACCTTTATGCCTTTGGCCTTGCTGTCATCACTGCCCCGCTTATAGGTCGCGCCAGTCGTGACGACCTTGATGGTGCCGCC
>CAYTXA010000186.1:0-3486 GCA_964440865.1 uncultured Muribaculaceae bacterium
TTCGGTCCCCGGACGTCAGAGATGATGTCCGGGGATTTTTTTTTGTATATTTGCCCCATATGGAAACAAAATCTGATAAAGATCTTTCTATCGTAATACCGCTCTACAATGAGAAGGAATCACTGCCGGAACTCCTGCAGTGGATAGAGAAGGTCATGGCCGAGAACGGGTGGAACTATGAGGTCATAATGGTCGATGACGGAAGCGATGACGGTTCGTGGGCAACCATCCAGTCCCTTTCGAAGTGCAATCCCCGCGTGCGCGGGGTCAGCTTCAGGCGCAACTATGGGAAATCAGCCGCTCTCTACTGTGGCTTCAAGGCAGCCAGGGGAGCAGTCGTAGTGACCATGGACGCTGACCTTCAGGATTCCCCGGAGGAAATCCCCGCAATGTACAAGATGGTTACGGAAGACGGCTATGACATTGTCTCCGGATGGAAACAGCATCGTCAGGACAACAAGCTGACGAAAAATCTCCCGTCGAAGCTCTATAACTGGGCCGCACGCAAGATAACAGGCATACACCTCCACGACATGAACTGCGGGCTCAAGGCCTACAGGCTGGAAGTCGTCAAGAGCATTGAGGTCTATGGAGAGATGCACCGCTACATCCCATATCTTGCCAAGAATGAGGGGTATACCAGGATAGGAGAATATCCTGTCCATCACCAGAAACGAAAGTACGGCAAGAGCAAGTTCGGACTGGAAAGATTCACCAATGGATTCCTGGACCTGATGACACTCTGGTTTCTCAGTTCCTTCGGGAAGAAACCGATGCATTTCTTCGGCTTCTCCGGAATCCTGATGTTCCTGGCAGGTTTCGTGATTGCCCTGTTCGTCATTATCCAGAAACTGGTCCGCCAGAGCCATGGAGTTGATTTCCGTCCGGTGACCGACCAGCCCCTGTTCTTCCTGTCGCTGCTTGCCGTGATGATCGGTGTTGTACTGTTCCTTGCCGGCTTCGTGGGAGAACTCGTCTCGAGAAACGCTTCCGAACGCAACCACTACAATATCAAGGACGAAATCTGAAATTTTCCGTATATTTGTCTGAAATAAACTAATACTATGGGCGCCAGAGTTCAAGTACATTGTATGTAACTACCTGGTGTGCCAATTTAATTTTAGTATAATGGAAATCAAAATTACAGTCCCCGACGGTTCCGTAAAGCCGTTCGAGAGCGGTGTCACTGGTTATGACATCGCGATGAGCATCAGCCCAAGGCTGGCAAAAGAAGTCCTGGCAGTCCAGGTGAAGAAAGAAGGCGCAGACTCCCTCGACAAGGGCGAGACATATGATCTGAGGCGCCCTATCACTGAGAATTGTTCCGTAAGGCTCCTCAAGTGGGAGGATGACGAAGGAAAGCATGCATTCTGGCATTCCTCCTCCCATCTTCTTGCAGAAGCTCTGCAGGAACTCTACCCTGGCATCAAGTTCGGTATCGGCCCGGCAATCGAAGACGGATTCTACTACGATGTGGATCCCGGCGACAGGACCATCACGGATGCCGATCTTCCCAAGATAGAGAAGAAGATGCTTGAGCTGGCCCATAACCACGAAGATTTCGTGCGCTCCGATGTCAGCAAGGCCGAAGCCATGGAGCATTTCAAGCAGGTTGGCAACGAATACAAGTGCGAGCTGATCCAGGATCTACCCGACGGATCGATCACGTTCTACAAGAACGGCAATTTCACTGATCTCTGCCGTGGACCGCACATCATGAATACCGATATCATCAAGGCCGTGAAGCTCACGAGCATCGCCGGCGCATACTGGAGAGGCGACGAGCATCGTCCCCAGCTGACCAGGATCTATGGTATCACGTTCCCGAAGAAGTCCTTGCTCGACGAGTACCTCGTGCTCCTCGAGGAAGCGAAGAAGAGGGATCACCGCAAGCTCGGCAAGGAGATGAAGCTCTTCATGTTCTCGAGCAAGGTCGGCCAGGGTCTGCCCATGTGGCTGCCCCGTGGAGCCGTCATGCGCTATCAGCTCGAGTCCTTCCTCCGCCGCAAGCTCCTCGAACAGGGATATGTACAGGTTGTGACCCCGCATATCGGCAGCAAGCAGCTCTACGTAACTTCCGGCCATTGGGCAAAATACGGAAAGGATTCCTTCCAGCCGATCAAGACCCCGCAGGAGGGCGAGGAATACATGCTGAAGCCTATGAACTGCCCTCACCACTGCGAGATCTATGCTTCCGAGCCCCGTTCCTATCGTGACCTTCCGCTCCGCATCGCCGAGTTCGGCACCGTTTATCGCTACGAGCAGAGCGGTGAACTTCACGGACTTACGCGTGTCCGCGGCTTCACGCAGGACGATGCTCACATGTTCGTCCGCGCAGACCAGCTCAAGGACGAGTTCAAGAAAGTCATCGACCTGATCATGTACGTCTTCAAGGTATTCCACTTCGAGGACTACACAGCCCAGATCTCCCTGCGCGACAAGAAAGACCGCAGCAAGTACATCGGAAGCGACGAGAACTGGGAGAAGGCTGAGAACGCCATCATCGAATCCGCCAGGGAAAAGGGTCTCAAGACCGTTGTCGAGTACGGCGAGGCCGCATTCTATGGCCCGAAGCTCGATTTCATGGTCAAGGATGCCATCGGAAGAAAGTGGCAGCTCGGAACAATCCAGGTGGACTACAACCTTCCGGAGCGTTTCCAGCTCGAGTACACCGATGTCGACGGCTCGAAGAAGCGCCCGATCATGATCCACCGTGCTCCGTTCGGATCCATAGAACGCTTCACCGCTGTCATGCTCGAACACACTGCCGGACATCTGCCCCTCTGGCTCTCTCCTGAACAGGTCAAAGTACTGCCTGTCAGCGAAAAGTACGCGGATTATGCGAAAAAAGTTTGTGAATTGCTGAATAATTCCGATATTCGCGCTTCCGTGGATGACCGTAACGAGACGCTCGGAAAGAGGATCAGGGAAATCTCTCTCCTCAGGGTTCCGGTCCTCGTCATCGTAGGTGACAAGGAGCAGAGCGAAGGTACGGTTTCCGTGAGGGAGTGGGGAACCGACAAGGGTTCCATGCCGACGGAGGAATTCATAGGCAAGTTCAAGGATGCCGTCAAGGCTGAGCTGAACGTCTAGGAGTGCCCCGCAATATAGACTAAAATAAACAGGAAGAAAAGTTAATGCCTTTCAAACCACACAAGAACAGTGGCTACAGGCCCTCGGCCCCGAGACCGAAGCCGGCTGCTTCGCCAGCCGGAGCAGTACGCACCCCATTCCGCACAAGGTAGAAGGGGGAGTTTGAGCTCGATATCAATGAGGAGATCAAGGCGTCTCAGGTACGCCTTGTCGGAGACAATATCGAGAAACCGGGGGTATACCCGATTTCGTATGCCAGGCAACTGGCCAGGGACCTTGAACTTGATCTCGTGGAGATAGCTGCATCAGCCGATCCTCCTGTTTGTAAAATCCTTGACTATCAGAAATATCAGTATCAGCAGAAGAAGAAAGCCAAGGAGATGAAGCAGAATG
>CAYTXA010000187.1:0-513 GCA_964440865.1 uncultured Muribaculaceae bacterium
CGCCAGAATCTCAATCGCCACACGGGATTTCGGATCGTGCTGCAGGCAGTCAGTCACAATCGCATCCGCAATCTGGTCGCAGATTTTATCGGGATGACCGTTGCTGACCTGTTCACAAGTGATGATTTTCATGAAATGTTCCTCTCTTTCTGCCAGGGATACTTCCCCTGGACTTTTGAAATATTCTTTTTTCAGCCGCTCTTAATCCTACGCAGACAAGCAGCTCGTTTACTTCCCTTCGATGACCTTTGCCAGATACTCCATCAGCAGGCATGCCCACGCACATCCGTATGTGATCCTCGTGATCTTGCCTGTGATCAGTGTCGCAATTCCGAGTATCAGCCACAGGATGAAAAGCATCTTGTAGGAGCTGATGAATTTCAGGAATGGTTTGATGGATTCTTTCATAAGCCGTTCTCCTTCCTCCCGGAATTCCGGGTAAAATGCCAGAACAAAGCAGACACCCTTTGCACTTGCCAAGTTTGTAGGTTCCGTTTACAAACCAGGCATCCA
>CAYTXA010000187.1:523-3413 GCA_964440865.1 uncultured Muribaculaceae bacterium
ACAAAAGGTGTCTGCGGTATTCGCGATATTTTGCAATGTTCTGGTATCCACAGTCAGCGGCTCTCCCGCTGCTGCGATTATCACTTCGTCATCTTGCGCCGAAATGCGCAGAATAAGATGATTAGTTCTTATAGTCCTATAGTCCTATTCTTCTTTTCTTTTTTTTATTTTTGTAGCAGATGTAGCAGATGAAAATATAATATCTTACGGGAAAACAAATAATAGAAAAATAGGTTTTCAAGTGCTACAACTGCTCATATTTCGCCGAAATATCCGATCGAAGATAACCTGGGTTAGGTCAGCTTGCACTGCTCATCCGTCAGAGGCTGAAACACCTCTCCCTCTTCATCTTCAGAACCGGCTTCTTCCTCGCGGAGACGAACGCCAATAATCATGGCTATCATATTGCCACCTGTATTCGGGCGTTTCTTGTCTAACTCGAAAGTCTTCTCCATCGCCGCGCGGAAATTCTTATAGTTCTCAGGGCGGTAGTTCATATCATCACACCAACGAGAATAAACGCGATACGCCGCTTTGACCGGCACCTCATAAGGTTGATGGTTTTCATCCCGTCCTTCCTCCAGCCATGCGTCGATGAACTGGGAAATACGGTCGGAGTCCTGGCGATACTGCGCGGTAGCGGACTTAACATCATCCGGCTCATCCAGACCTTCAGACTTATAGAGCCTGTACCCTTCCACCGCCCAGTTGAGGATTCCCGACAGAGCGGTATCATCCGTCAGGGTAGATTTCAGACTCTTATCCTGCTCATGCTCTTCAAAGTGGCGATTGAAAGGGATGATCTTGATACGGCCTGACTCGAACAGCGTCTGGTCGTTGACGTTCGGCAGATGGTTGGTGTCGATGAAGATCTTGGCCTGCAGATGGAATTCGAAGCTGTTCTCGTGCAGGAACCGCGCCGTAATCTTATTGTTTCCCGTCAGCTGCTTGGTCAGCGATGCATTGATCGTCAGCTTCTGCTCCATCTCGGAGATACCCACAAACCTGGCACCGGCCAGACGTGCGACATCCTCAGAAGGTGCTCCGTTGGAAGGCCCTCTGAAGTTCGATGCCAGCATATCCGGCTTCGCGGACCTTCCGTACTCTCCCATCAGCTTCAGGATCGTGTCGATAGTTGTCGTCTTTCCGTTGCGCGTAGTTGGGCCGTACATAATAAACAGACACTCAAGGCTGGTGTCGCCGGTCAGAGAGTAGCCGACGGCCTTCTGGAGATACTTCGCGACAGCAGAGCGTCCCTGCATGACCTCATCCACAAACTGATCCCAGCGGGGACACCTGGCATCCGTATCATAAACCGCAGGGCTGATCTTGGTGATGAAGTCATGCGGATCATGAGGCTTGAATTCCAGTGTGTTCATGTCCAGGGTTCCGTTCTGGCAGTTGAAGAGAAACTTGGAGCTGTCGAAGAGCGACATACGGACGGGATAGACCGACTTCGCGTCCTCGATCATGGTCTTCCTGTTCTTCCGCTGCTGGAGCTTCTGCATCCGCTTGATATACCTGTTTCTCGTGTCCTCATCCTTGATCTGGAGAGCGAAAAGGTACAAACGGTCAGCCAGGGCTTTCGCAAGTTCCATGATCGCCAGGGCATTCTCGTCCGGCTGCCAGACGGATCCATCGTAGACATACCAGATGCCGCGGTCAGCGTTGAAACGGGCGATGGGACGGTAATAGTCAGCAAAGATATAGCCGATTCCGATCTCGTCCCTCTGATACCTCGGGTTCGTATGAGGCTGCATCTCTTCCAGGGTAAGACGGATGTGGCTGAGATCCGGTGTGAAAGCAGCGTGCTGCTCTTCGGTATCAGCATCGGTGAAATCATCCTCCGCCGAGCCGGTTTCAGCAATGGGCAGATAGATGGTCTCGTTAGAGGATATCGCGTTGCGGATCGTGATCTGGCCGTAGGTAGAATCACCCGTCTTCCTGTCCCACTTCGGGCGCATCAAACCTGAGGTGCGGAAAATACGGTCGATCTGCTCCGCAACGTTTCCGCACCAGAAAGCCAGGATGGTGACCAGGGCCATGTCCGCATCAGACTGGCTGTCATAGCCTTCTTCCCAGCGGCCTTCCATGAGCATCTTGAACTTCTCACCCTGTTCCGAGTTACTCGCGTGCTCGATCACGGACTCATCGTCCAGATAAGACGACGGCTCCACCGCAGGACCGGAGACAGGATTATCACGTTTCATGAAGGTATCAAGAGTCGCCTGCAGCGCCTCGTCATTCCGGGTGACGGAACCCTGGCGGAACACATCACCTGTGACCGTCACAAATCTGTTCGTGACTCCGGGGAGATACACCTCCAGACCGTGCTTGCGGTTGTTGATGTAGTAGATGGTCTTATCGTAGGCAAAGTCCGGGGAGAGACGGAAGAAACCGCGAAGACCTGTGCCGCTCGGAGACTTCTCGAAATAGGCATCCGGGAAGAATCCCAGGATGGACGCCGCCACATCGTTAAGGCTGCCGTCCTCGCGGATGCAGTGGTCGATATCGATGGCGCCGATGCCCTCGGAAACGCGATAGCCGATTCCGTCATAACCGCCCATCGCGAAGGTCTTCATTGCCGTGTTGAAATCCGTGAAGGTCTCGGGCTCATTGGTCTTGGCAAGCCTGCCATTCCTCGGATTGTAGGGAACCTTCGTGGGTTTCCCCTGCCGCTTTTCCTTTTTCCACACGCAGAAGGCGGCATTCTCCTTGAGCTCCTGCGGGATATAAACGAAGTTGACTTTGTTAGCCATACACTTCTCCTTTCCTATTTCCTGCCGCCGAACTCTTTGGTCCAGCGGTCTTGTTCATGTAGTTATGCAACGATTCCTGCGCTTCACGGTAAGCAAGAGCCACTAGTCCCTTGGTCGGCGGCAGCATAATC
>CAYTXA010000188.1:0-3381 GCA_964440865.1 uncultured Muribaculaceae bacterium
CTTGTATTCTCCGCTGTAGCGGAGTAGGAGTAGAATGTGTGTTCCGTCCCGGAGGTTTCGCCTTGGCTCAGGACGGCGCCGACCTCGTCGGACAGCATGTTCCCGTAGCCGGAGTCCCGTTCTCTCGCACCCTTGTTTGCCAGCTCTCCGCCTCGGACAGGGCCGAAGAGACTTGTCGGGCCCACAGGCACGTTGACAAGGTATATCGCCTTGACGGTTAGTGGTTTATCCTTCCACGCGGTTTCTTCAATGCCGTTCGTTACGGAGCGGAGTACAATCTTGGAAGCTACCCTCGTGACGGGGATGGAAATGCTGTTCCGCCCTCTGGCGATCGTGGCCGTTGTCTTTCCCGCCATCACGAAACTGCCCGGGGAATTGTCACCCAGTGTTGAGGACAGGCTATTCATCGCCTCCTCATTCACTATCGGGACGGTAGGATCCCTTGGCTTGTTGACCACGGCGTAGATGTCCTTCACTCCCGGAGTGCATTGCAGCACAATGTTTCTTCCCTTGGCGAATTCGCCTGACACGTCCAGCGATCCGTCCTCGTTGAAGACATATAAGTCTGCAATGCCGGGATTGCCTTCTTCCCAGGAAATCCCGGAGGACCTTGTCACCGCGGCTCCTTCCAGCGTGATGCCGAGCAAGGCATCAGTGCTCTCCGATGGCTGCGTGGGATCTGCCGCGCAGCCAGCAATGGCGGGAAGCGTGAGGAAGAATTTCAGTAATCTAAGTTGTCTCATTGTATTATTTCATCATCATCTTTGTTCAGGCCATATCTTCTGATAAGTTCGGATATCTCAGGGTCGAGATTGCCTCTGCTGACGTAGGCCCTGTCCTCGGAACATGCATCCAGATAACACTGGACGGCATTCTGGTCATCTCCGGACCGGCTGTAGAGAATGGCTTTCAGGTAGTTGGTCTTGCCGTCCGAAGGCAGCCTCTCCAGGATCGCCATCGCGCTCGCATCGTAGTCCATCGCGCAGCACGCTACGGCGGAGTTGAAGTCATTGTAGGGACGGAGGATGGTCACGGCTTTCCTGTAGTCATGGTCCTTCAGGGCCTGGACTCCGCTCATGTACAGCGTGTCAAGCACTGTAGTATGGATGGTGTCCTTCACCATGCCTTTGCGGTGCATGTGGAAGTCGAACCTTACCGTCCTGAGCCTCGGGTAGAGAACCTGGCGTAGTCTTGGATAGTAGGGCTTTTCGCTGAGCAGCCTTTCCCTTTCGTCCGGATCCTTGGCTCTGCCGATCATTTCATAGTCCTTCTTCTCATTGTCGGTCAGGACAGTATCCTGCGATACGAGCATGTCCAGCATCTGCCAGTTCTCCCCGTCGCTGCGGGATCTCATCTCGATTTCCTGAGGGAGGAGAGCCTCTCCGACTCCGGCATAGTCCAGCACAATTCCGGACTCACTCCTCAGGGAATCCCTGACAGTCCTGACATAATTCCTGAAGAAACCGTTGACTGCTTCTGCCCTCCGGGCGGAGAGCCTTCTGTTCAGCGCCTGTCCGCCTTCGGGGGAGCATGATGCCGTCACGAGTATCGAATCCATGTCGTACTTCTCGTTCCTCAGCAGAGAGGAAATGTTGCCTTTTATCCTTTCGATCTCGCTCCCGTTCCGGTCCAGCGAAGGATCCACGTCCCATTTCCCTTTCTCGAAATCTATGTAGCATGCCGTATTGGCTTCCACTCTGCGCCCGACAACCATGGTCTTGTACCTCTCGGTGTTGTCGGCCAGAAAGCCCAGCGAGCTGATATAGAATGTGAGCGGGGCGGAGGGAGGAATGGAGTAGAGGAGCCGGCCCATCTGCTCGATTTTCCCGGACAGCACAACGTCTGCCTTTCTCAGCCCCGGCCTGGTCGCGATTGTCTGCGTGTAGCGGTAGACAAGATCTCCGCCGTCTGCCTGGATCACCGTGTCCAGCCGGAGTCCTTCCGAGACTATCGGTTCGGGCACAAATCTCCTGAGCATCAGCGCTTTCCTTCCTATGCGACGGGAGTTCTTCCTCATCAGGAGCCGTTTCCTGTAATGGTCCACGGCCTCCTGCTCGGACACTCCGTAGTGGGAGTAGAACTCGCTGTCGGTCACATATCCGGTATCGGCGCGGAACTTCCAGAGTTCGGGAATGTTGCGGCGGATGAAGCAGTCGAGCTGGTAGGCATGCAGGAAGAGGGTCGAGTCTGTGATGATCCTGGAAAGGAACCTCTCGTATTGCTCGTATCCCCTCAGCTGTTCCTGCCTGTAGTCCGATCCGGTTATGACGACCGGCTCCAGCCTCGTGCTGTCTCCCATGACGAAGAGGTCCGGCCATAGCCAGATTCTCCACCTCTGGTCCTGCATGTTGCCCGGAACCGTCACGTCGAAGGCAAGGTCGACCTTTCCGTGCCTTTCTGCAACGTTGCGGAACCTTGCCGTCACCTTTGCGGCCTGGATCACGTCCGTCGCGACCATCTCCCCGTTCTCGTCCTTCACTGCCTTCATTATCAGCACTTCCTGCCCATCCTCGCCCTTGACCTGGAGGGTGTCGCGGTGGATCTTTCCGACACTGAATTCGGGTATTGTGTTCTCGACGACGGGAGATACTCCGGCAGTGGGCCGGGCCTCCCTGAGAGATGCCAGCTTGCGCTCAGTGGTGCAGGAAAACGCCAGAGCCGTGGCAATGACAAGCAGGAACGTCCTTTTCATATTCCGGCAGACTATTGTCCGTCTTCGATTTCGACCTTGTCCGCTACGACCTCAGTCGCCTTGTGGACTTCTCCGTTCGAGTCGGCGTATTCCCTAGTGCGCATCCTGCCTGTGACATGGACGGTGCTTCCCTTCTTGATCGATGTCATGTCGTCGGGCATGTGCCTGCCGGACCATGCGTTGACATTGAACCAGAAGGTCTCGATCTTCGGCTGGTTGTCCTTGCCTCTGTACATGTAGTTCGTGACAACGGAAAAGTTCGCTGCCTGCCTGTCTTCGAAATCCTGGACCCTGATGTTTCCGACGGTCCCGCGGATCTCCACTTTGTTGATGTTCTCCATGATTTTGGAATTTTTGTTTGTGAAACTTCGGCTTCCCGTCGAGCGGGCGGCCGATTGCAAAGTAAGGAGGCGTGGGTGCGCGTTCGGAAAAAGTAAGGAAAAGAGGCTGGAATTGACATGATTCTTTACCCGGCCCATGATGAATCTTTACTGCTGCACGTTTTTCCTTACCGGCGGTGGGAAAAGTTGTTAACGGAGCGCAAAAAAGGTAAGGAGCAAGGAAAAGTTAAGAAAGGAAGGAAAAAGGTTAAGAATCATAAAAACCCGACCTGCGCCGCCTGCTATCGTTTTATTTTCTGGAAGGAATTTGCGAGTTTAGCAGAAAACAAAATCGCACAAGCCATGAAA
>CAYTXA010000189.1:0-3301 GCA_964440865.1 uncultured Muribaculaceae bacterium
ATCGGCTACGGCGCCACCCTCATTCTCAAAAACGACCTGAAGCTGGACGGCATGTCCTTGTCCGAGCTGTCCGTGATGGGATTCAACAGGGATGTCTTCTCGACATGCCGCAAGGTCGGAGTCCATCAGGAATACGGATGCTATGACCTGCGGTATTATATGACAGCGAACAGGATATTCAACCTCCACAGGACCGTGGATGGCCGGGAGGAAAAGAAGGGCTGCGCAGCCTGCTAGCTGGCGTTCCTTGCGGCGTGCTTCTCCGGATCCTTGAAGAGTATCGCAAAGAGGACGCCTACGACGAAGGCATATCCTGCGAAGATGTACCATGCTGCAGCCCAGCTGGGAGATGCGGCGTTGTAGACGACGGCATTGACGACGCGTCCTGCCGCCCATGTTCCGATTGATGCGCCAAGAACGTTGGTCATCAGCTTGTATAGTCCCTGCGCACTGGAACGGATCTCCTTGTCGGTGTTGTTGTTGACGTACAGGGAGCCGGATATGTTGAAGAAGTCGAACGCGACGCCGTAGACAATGCAGGAGAGGACGAACATCCATACTCCGGAACCGGGATTGCCGGCGCCGAAAAGGCCGAAGCGGAATACCCATGCGAACATGGATATGAGCATCACGGTCTTTATGCCGAATCTTTTCATGAAGAAGGGGATCAGCAGGATGCAGAGCGTCTCGGAAAGCTGGCTCAGAGAGATCAGGGCGTTTGCGTTCTGTGCGCCCCAGGTGTTGGCAAAGGCGGGCACGTCACGGAAAGACGTGATGAACGTGTTGGCGTATCCGTTGGTGATCTGGAGGGACGCCCCGAGGAGCATCGAGAAGATGAAAAATATGGCGAACTGCTTGTTGGCGAACAGCTTGAATGCGGAAAGGCCGAGCGAATCGGAAAGGCTCTGGGCCTGTTCCTTTGGCTTGCAAGGGCAATCCGGAAGCGTAAGGGCGTAGAAGCAGAGCACCATTCCGAGTATGCCGGAGACGAAGAACTGGTAGTAGCTGTGCTGGAACTGTATTCCGGCGGGATCCTTTGCGAAATTGACAAGGAGCATGCAGCAGATGAAGCCTACGGTCCCGAATACCCTGATCGGGGGGAAGTCGTTGACAGGATCCTTTCCGTGTTTCTCCAGGGCATTGTAGGCCACTGAGTTGGAGATGGCTATGGTCGGCATGTAGAATGCGACGCTGAGGGTGTAGAACGTGAAGAACAGCGCAAAGCTGAAGCCGTCGCCGAGCATGTATTTCGCTCCGTCAGGGCTCACGAAGGAGGAAATGTACCATCCTGCGAGGAGCATGAAGACTCCGCCGAGGCCCTGGCAGATGGAGAGGACCTTCTGCGCGGGAATCCATTTGTCAGCCACGATTCCGACGAGGGCGGGCATGAAGATGGACACGAAGCCCTGCGTGGCGAAGAAGAGCCAGATCTTCGGGCCGAGACCGACGTCTCCGAGGAAACCGCCCATGCTTGTGAGATATGATCCCCAGATTCCATACTGGAGGAAATTCATCAGGATCAGACGAAGGGATATGCTGCTGTTTTTCATCTATAACTTTTTTATGGTTTGCAAAGATACTATAAATCCGGCAGTTTTTCCGTAACTTCGCTCCCTATAAAATCGAATGGAGGAGATGAAGTACAGGATAGTTGCAAGGGACCCCGGGAGCGCCGCACGTCGTGGCGTCATCACCACGGACCACGGCGAGATCGAGACGCCCATATTCATGCCGGTCGGTACGGTCGGATCCGTCAAGGGCGTGTACCACAGGGACTTGGAGGATGATATCCGGGCGGAAATCATCCTTGGCAACACGTACCATCTCTACCTTCGTCCCGGACTTGACATCCTCCGCCAGGCAGGCGGATTGCACAAGTTCGCGGGCTGGGACCGCCCGATTCTGACGGACAGCGGCGGATTCCAGGTTTTTTCCCTTACTCCTATACGGAAGCTTACGCCGGACGGATGCACTTTCGCGTCCCATATCGACGGCTCGCGGCACACATTCACTCCGGAGAACAACGTCGAGACGCAGAGGATCATCGGCGCCGACATCATGATGGCGCTGGACGAATGCTGCCCCGGCGATGCGGATTTCGCCTATGCGGAGAAATCCCTGAAGCTGACCCAGGGCTGGCTGGAGAGATTTTCCAGGCATTTTGCGGAGACGGAGCCGCTCTACGGCTATGAGCAGACGATGTTCCCGATCATCCAGGGATGCGTCTACCCCGAACTGAGGAAAAGGGCTGTGGACCATGCGCTTTCGCTCGACTGTCCGCAGCACGGAGGATATGCGATAGGAGGGCTCGCGGTCGGTGAGCCGACCGAGAAAATGTACGAAATGCTGGACTATACCTGTCCTCTGCTCCCGGACGGAAAGCCGCGCTACCTCATGGGGGTCGGCACGCCTGCGAACATCCTCGAAGGAATCGACAGGGGAGTGGACATGTTCGACTGCGTCATGCCGACGCGAAACGGCAGGAACGGGATGCTCTTCACGTGGAAAGGCATCATGAACATGCGCAACAAGAAGTGGGCTGAGGACTTTTCGCCCATAGACCCCGACGGCACTTCGTTCGTGGACCATCACTATACGAGGGCTTACCTGCGCCATCTTTTCGCTTCCGGGGAGATGCTCGGTGCGATGATTGCAAGCGAACACAATCTCGCTTTCTATCTTGACCTTGTACGCCAGGCGAGGGAGCACATCTCCGCAGGGGACTTCCATCAGTGGAAGGAGAAAGCCGTAAATGCCGTAACGACAAGACTTTAGTAGTACTATGGATCTCAGACCCAGAAAACTGGACATATACATCGCGAAAAAGTTCATGGCGACGTTCTTCGTCGCCATAGTGCTGATAATCGGCATTGTCATCATATTCGACATCAGCGAAAAGATCGGAGACTTCGTTGAGAGGCAGGCCCCGCTGAAGGCCATCGTGTTCGACTACTACGTCAATTTCGTGCCGTACTTCATGAACATGTTCAGCCCGCTGTTCGTGTTCATAAGCGTGATTTTCTTCACCTCGCGAATGGCGGCCAACTCGGAGATCGTGGCGATCCTCTCCTGCGGCGTAAGCTTCCACAGGATGATGGTCCCGTACATGTTCTCCGCCTTTGTAATCGCCCTGCTGTCCCTGTCCCTGAATCTCTGGGTCATACCCCGTGCCAACACTGTCCGGAACGACTTCGAGTCGAAGTACGTCAAGCACCACAAGAACCAGACGGCGGACGAGAATGTACATTACCAGATCGCTCCCGGAGAATTCGTGTCCGTGGAGAGTTTCAGCAAGTGGAAC
>CAYTXA010000190.1:0-1611 GCA_964440865.1 uncultured Muribaculaceae bacterium
TGATCATGTCCTCGTCCGGGAAGACGTTCGGGTTGTCGGTCGCGCTGTTGATTTCGGTCTCGATGACGGAAGCCACGTAGCGGATCGTGTCCTTCACGGCGCCATGGACCTGAGGCATGCAGCGGAAGGAATATGGATCCTGGACATGCTTCTTCGGCCTCTTTATCAGTTCGCTGCCCTCGAGCAGGGAAAGGACCCTTGCCGCAGTCTGCTGCTGACCGGCATGGGGACGTATCTGATGGGTCAGGGGGAGGAATGGTTCGATCCTGCCGTCGAAAGCCTCGAGCGAGATCGCTCCGATTGCGTCAGCCCAGCGGGAAAGCCTTTCGGCCTTCAGCAGGCTCCATACGGCGTGCGCTCCCATGAACTGCGTTCCGTTCAGCAGGGCAAGTCCCTCCTTGGACTTCAGCGTGATAGGCTCCCAGCCGAGCTCCTTCCATACGTCGGCGCTTCCCCTGCGTTCTCCCTTGTACCAGACTTCGCCAAGGCCGATCAGCGGCAGGCACATGTGGGCGAGGGGAGCGAGGTCTCCGGAAGCTCCGAGAGAACCCTGCTGGTAGACGACCGGGATGACGTCGTTGTTGAACATGTCCGCAAGCCTCTGGACAGTAATGAGTTGCGCTCCTGAATGCCCGTATGAAAGGCACTGGATCTTCAGAAGTAGCATGAGCTTCACGATCTCCGGGCGTACGGTGTCCCCGGACCCGCAGGCGTGGGACATCACCAGGTTGTGCTGGAGCTGCGAGAGATCATCTTCGGGAATCGTGACATCGCAGAGCGAGCCGAATCCGGTGGTGACTCCGTAGACCGGATGCCCTATGTCTTCCATCTTGCTGTCCAGGTACTTCCTGCACTTCTCAATCGCCGCGACAGCCTCGTCCGAGAGCTTGAGCGTTGCGTGGCTGTCAATTATCTCCTTGACCTTCGATAGGGTCAGATGTTTGCTCGAAATTTCATGTACCATCATTTCACACTTTTAAGGGCTTCTTCAACCACACTCTCGTCCGCGAAGTTCGGAAGGGTCACCTTCAGTCCGGGCGTCTCCTCCATCTGTCTCTTTATCTGGAAGATGGCTCCGTCATTGCGTGCCCAGCTGCGGCGGGCGATTCCGTTGTTGACATCCCAGAAGAGCATCTGTTTTATGTGCCTTGCGGAATCCTCGCTGCCGTCTATCACCATGCCGAATCCTCCGTTTATGACCTCTCCCCAGCCAACGCCGCCTCCGTTGTGGATGCTTACCCACGTTGCGCCGCGGAATGAGTCTCCGATTACGTTCTGGACAGCCATGTCGGCACAGAACTGGGAACCGTCGTAGATGTTGCTCGTCTCGCGGAACGGGGAGTCCGTGCCGGAAACGTCGTGGTGGTCGCGTCCGAGGACGACCGGAGCGGAGATCTCCCCGCTGCGGATCGCATCGTTGAAGCCCAGGGCGATCTTTGTGCGGCCTTCGCAGTTCGCATAGAGGATGCGGGCCTGGGAACCCACGACAAGGTGGTTGCGGCCGGCTTCCTGGATCCAGTGGATATTGTCATGCATCTGACCCTGTATTTCCTCGGGAGCGTCCTTTGCCATCTCGCTGAGCACGCGTACGGCGATCTCGTCGGTCTTGGC
>CAYTXA010000190.1:1621-3218 GCA_964440865.1 uncultured Muribaculaceae bacterium
CCATTTCGGTAAGCACCTTGACGGCGATGGCGTCGGAGGCGGCGAGGTCTTCGGGCTTTTCGCTCATGCACACCCAGCGGAACGGGCCGAAACCATAGTCGAAGTACAGCGGTCCCATGATGTCCTGCACGTAGGAAGGATAGCGGAACTTGCCATGGTCACCCATGATGTCGGCGCCGGCTCGGGAGCATTCGAGAAGGAATGCATTTCCATAGTCGAAGAAGTACATGCCCCTGGCAGAGAGCTTGTTGATGGCAGCGACCTGACGGCGGAGCGACGCCCATACTGCCTGCTTGAAGCCCTCGGGGTCGGAGGAAATCATCTTCTTAGCCTCCTCGAAAGAATAGCCGACGGGATAGTAGCCGCCTGCGTATGGGTTGTGGAGCGATGTCTGGTCGCTTCCGAGATCCACGTGGATGTCCTCCTCTGCCAGCCTCTCCCATAGGTCGACGATGTTGCCTACATAGGCAAGCGAAACGACTTCCCTGTCAGCCATTGCCTTGCGGATGCGCGGGATCAGCTCGTCGAGGTTGTCGTGGAGCTCGTCCACCCATCCCTGGTCGTAGCGCTTCCTTGCTGCAAGCGGATTGATCTCCGCGATCACGCTGACGACTCCGGCGATGTTGCCTGCCTTGGGCTGTGCGCCGGACATTCCTCCCAGTCCGGAGGAAACGAAGAGCATGCCCTTCATGTTCTCCCTTGTCCCGGGGATTCCCTTGGCTTTCAGCTGCTTGCGTGCGGCGTTCATCACGGTGATCGTTGTGCCGTGGACGATACCCTGCGGGCCGATGTACATGTATGAGCCTGCGGTCATCTGCCCGTACTGGGAGACTCCGAGCGCGTTCATCTTCTCGTACTCGTCCTTGCTGGAGTAGTTCGGGATCACCATTCCGTTCGTCACGACCACCCTCGGAGCGTCCTTGTGGCTCGGGAACAGGCCCATGGGCATTCCCGAGTACATCGCGAGAGTCTGCTCCTCGGTCATGTTGGCCAGGTACTGCATTGTCAGGCGGTACTGGGCCCAGTTCTGGAATATGGCCCCGTTCCCGCCGTAGATGATCAGCTCGTGCGGATGCTGGGCAACCCTCGGATCGAGGTTGTTCTGGATCATGGCCATGATGGCAGCTGCCTGGCGGCACCTTGCCGGATACTCGTCGATCGGACGCGCATACATCTCATAGTCAGGACGGAAGCGGTACATGTAGATCCTCCCATAGTCGTGGAGCT
Organism: uncultured Muribaculaceae bacterium; assembly: GCA_964440865.1. Taxonomy (GTDB): domain Bacteria; phylum Bacteroidota; class Bacteroidia; order Bacteroidales; family UBA932; genus Cryptobacteroides. The sequence continues at coordinate 2,849 of CAYTXA010000190.1, forward strand.
CCTGGGCGAATTCCTTTGCAAGGGTTGCATGGTGTTTTGCCGGGAAGTACCGGAGCGCGTTCTTTATCGCGAGCACTTTCTCCTCCGGGGTAAGGATGTCCTTTCTCTTCGGGGCATGGTTTATTGTCGTGTCGTAAGGTTTCGGCTGCGGCAGCTCGTCAGGAATTCCGGCGAGTATTTCTTTCTGGAAATCGGTCATGGTGTTATTGGTTCTTTATGTGGTCGTTCACTATTCTGAGCACTTCGTCCTGAAGCGCTTCTGCCTCCTTCTCGATCGCGTCTGCCTCGGCGTTGAGCCGGTCAGCCTCGGCGCGGTCTCAGCCCTGTCGATGACTGAGAGGAACTCATCCTTCGACTTCGCATTCTCAAG
>CAYTXA010000191.1:0-3218 GCA_964440865.1 uncultured Muribaculaceae bacterium
CAGGGTTCGCATGATGTAACCCGCTGTCATGACAAAACGATGAGAGCACAACTATCGCGATCTACAGGTTAAAGATCAAAGTCAATAACCTTGCCCTCTAAGTCACAGAAAATTTAGGGGCAGAGCGCTCTGTTGGTGTCCCGGACTTCCAGGTGCGAGAAACCACGCGCACCTAAAACATCATTCTCCTGATAACCAGCAAGTTTAAAAATTACCGTAATTGATTCCAGTTAGCCGTACGGAAGCGTCAGCGCATGGAACAGAGCCCCCTTTCGAGGACCTCAAGGCACATACGGCCGTTGTGGTAGGGGCACTTCCAGAAACCGGCGAGGTCGTCGGTGGTATTCGGAGTGTCGTCGGGGTGGATGCTCCAGTACCATTCGCCGTCGGGGCGGATCAGGTGGTGACGAATGAAAGACCATTCATTGTCAGCGGATTCCAACCATGTAGCTTTCCCGGTTTTCTGGTACTGGTTCAAGCAGCCGACAACGGTCTCTGCCTGGACCCACCAGTGACGGTCGGAATCCCTACGGCCGGTCGCGGAATCATATTCATAGATCATTCCGCCTTCGCGGGAAAAGCCTTCCATCGCAGCGGCGGCGACTTTGGCGCAGACTGACTTGACCTTGGCATCAAACTCCTTGTCGCCCAGCACTTCAGCGGCCTCGTCAAGAAGCCAGGAAGCCTCGATGTCGTGCCCATAGGAAACGGCGGTGGAATGCGGAGCCCAATCATCCCCAAAGAAAAGGCCGAGATGCCCGTCCGGGCGTATAATCCTGTCAATAAATATGTTGATGAGTCCAAAGAGCCTTCCCCTCAGTCCGGAATCTTTCCACACCCTGTAAAGATTGGTGTACCCTTCAAGAATATGCAGGTGGGTGTTCATCGTCTTCGCGTCGTTTTGGTCCTTGTCGGAAAGACGCATATCCTCGATCGTTCCCCACTCACGGGTGCAGGCCTCGATGTAACCTCCGCAGCAAGGGTCTAAACTGTGCTCTTCTATGCTGTGATAGAAAGACTTAGCGAGTTCCAGTGCCTCCTCATCGCCTGTGGCCCTGAAATATTCAGACAAACCGTAGATCGCGAAAGCAATGGCGTAAAACTGCTTTTTCGTGTCCTTCGGGCGGCCTTCGGAGTCGAGGCTCCAGAAGATCCCGCCATATTCCTTGTCAGTGAAGCGGTCGCGAATCTCGTGGTAGGCTCTGGTGGCCGTGTCCAGATATTCCTTTTTTCCGAGTATTCTGTACGCGGAGGCGAAAGTCCAGAGAATGCGTGAGTTAAGGATCGCTCCTTTCTCCGATCCCGGAACAATGTAGCCGTCGCCGTTCATCCTGCCGAGGAAGCCGCCCTTGGGGTCGGTCATCCGCCGCATCCAGAAAGGAAGGATGTCTCCCTCCAGTTCCGCAAGAATTGATTTTCTGTCCATAGTGATCCAAAGTTACCAAATTCTCCGATGAGATGAAGAGGCATGCGGAGTGATTGCAAAAATAAGTGTCATAAATATCAAAATTGTATTTGTTTACCTCTCGGTATGTGCGTATTTTTGCTTACGCTTGAACAATAATCAACTCTGATGGGTAATTTAAGAACCACACTCGGCGAGAAAGTAGGCTACGGCTTAGGAGACATGTCATCCTCAATGTTCTGGAAGATCTTCTCCTACTATCTCCCGTTCTTCTACAGCAACATTTTCGGGCTCACTCTGGACCAGGTGGCGCTTCTTCTTGTAGTGACCAGAATCTGGGACGCCGTGAGCGACCCCATGATGGGCGTACTGGCTGACAGAACCAGGACAAAGTGGGGGAAGTACCGTCCTTACCTACCTCTGATGGCGGTTCCTTTCGCCTTGAGCGGAATATTCCTGTTCTCCACCCCGGCCGCGTCACCGACCGTCAAGCTTGTCTGGGCGTACCTGACCTACATCCTTATGATGACTGTCTATACCGGCATCAACGTCCCTTACGGAGCCATGCTGGGCGTGATGACGGATGACTCCAACTCAAAGACCGTCCTGAGTTCGTTCAGGATGTTCTTCGCTTACGGCGGAAGTTTTCTGGCCCTGTTCTGCTGGGAGCCTCTGTGCCGGATTCTGGGCGGTTACGACTCCCCTGCCGGCTGGAGAAACGCGATGATCGTGGTGGCCGCTTTCTGTCTCCTTCTCTTCCTGCTATGCTTCAGGATGACAAAGGAGAAACTGCACACGGCCAGCAAGGCATCGGTGGGCAGCGACCTGAAATCCCTTTTGAGGAACGCCCCGTGGTGGATTCTCATCGGTGCGGCGATCTGCTCAAATCTGTTCAGCACAGTGCGTGGCAGCGTGGCGGCCTATTTCTTCAATGATGTCATCGGACAGAATGTCAACCTGAATCTTGGCCCGTTCAGCTTCCTGTTCTATGCCGGACTGTTCCTTTCGATAGGAGAGGTCAGCAATATGGTCGGGGTGGCTCTTGCGGTTCCGTTTTCCGAGAAGTTCGGAAAGAAGAGCACCTACATGCTGTCTTTCACCGCATTGATTCTGCTCAGCGCCTTGTTCTTCTATATTCCTATCAGTCAAGGCGGATATTTTTGGATGTTGATTCTCCAGGTCGTCATCAGCATATTCACAGGTGTGATCTCCCCTCTTGTCTGGAGCATGTACGCCGATGTGAGCGATTTCGCGGAGAACCGCGACGGCACGGCATCCACCGGTTTGATATTCTCATCCGCCTCAATGGCCCAGAAATTCGGAGGTGCGTTCGGTGGTTTCGCCGTGATGTGGCTTCTCAAGGCGTTCGGCTACAACACGAGCCCGGGAGCGGTCCAGACTCCGGAAGCCATCAATGGATTGTGGCTGCTGATGAGCTGGATTCCGGCGGCCATGGCGGGCATCGCGGTCATCGTTATCTTCTTCTATCCTCTTACCAGAAGCAGGATGTGTGATATTCAGGATGCTTTGGCGGTCAAGCGGGAGAATGACATGACGGCAAGACCTGACACACAGGAGACAGAGGAGTCCTCGTCCAATCTTTGGAAGGGGCTGCCTAAGGTGATGCGTTGGGTTCTGGTCATCCTGGCGGTGATCCTCGCGCTTGAGCTTATGTTTGTGTTTTACACAAGCACGTGCTTCTTGCGGTAGAGCTCACGGAAATCCTTCGGGGAACGTCCCTTGGATTTCTTGAACTGCCGGTTGAAGTTGGAGATGTTGTTGAATCCTGTCGAGAAACAGATCTCGGAGATGG
>CAYTXA010000192.1:0-3187 GCA_964440865.1 uncultured Muribaculaceae bacterium
ACTCCTATTGCGGGAATGAAAATCCCGAGTACTAACCGTTATACGAACCCACCATCAGGCTCTCCGAAAAAACCCATTCTCGGATAGGGAATGCAAAGGTATGTATAATTTTCACTTTAGCAAAATTATTTTTCCGCAGAATCCCTATATTTGCGAAACAAAACGAGCTCAACATTGAAAAAGATCACACTTTTCCGAACAGGCATCTCTCTGATCCCCATCCTGGTGCTTGTTTCGCTGCTGGCGCTGGACATCAGTATTTTCGGCAGCAATTCCATCCTCGGAGCAAGCCAGGTCGCGCTCCTGTTTTCCGCAGGCATCTGCATCTGGCTGTCCATGTGGCTGTTCAAGACCCCGTGGGAAGAATTCGAACAGGCGATTAAGAGCAACATCGGAGACGTGACTACGGCCATAGTGATCCTGCTCCTGATAGGAGCGATCTCCGGCACATGGACAGTCAGCGGCATCGTCCCGACATTCATCTACTACGGAGTCCGGATCATCAGCCCGAAATTCTTCCTGCTGACCGCGTGCGTCGTCTGCGCCGTGGTCTCGATAATGATCGGGAGCTCCTGGACCACAATCGCCACGATCGGAGTCGCGCTCATGGGCATCGGCAAGGCAGAGGGCTTCTCCGACGGAGTCATAGCCGGCGCCATCATCTCCGGAGCCTACTTCGGAGACAAGATATCTCCCCTGTCGGACACTACGGTCATGGCCTCGTCGCTGAACAAGGTCCCGCTCTTCGACCATATCCGGTACATGCTGATCACGACGATTCCCTCCCTGACCATAACCCTCGTAATCTTCACGGTTATGGGATTTTTCCACGGCAACAATGACCCCGCGAACGTCAGTTCCTACACCGATGCGCTCGGGAACACGTTCCATATCAGTCTCTGGCTGATGGTCGTGCCGCTCCTGACCGGAATCATGATCGCCAGGAAGCTGCCGGCGCTCATAGTTCTGTTCCTTTCCGTGCTGCTCGCTGCCGCGGCATCGGTCATATTCCAGCCGGACATAATACGGGAACTGGGGAGAGAGTTCACGGAAGGGAGCGACGCGAAGATCCTTTTCACGGGAGTGATCGAGTCCATCTATGACACTGTCAACATCGAGACGGGGACCCCGGAAGTGAACGACCTTGTCGCCCCGAAGGGAATGCTCGGCATGCTGAATACCATCTACCTGATAATCTGCGCGATGTGTTTCGGAGGATGCATGAAAGCAAGCGGAATGCTGCGCCATATCGGAGGCATTCTCCTGCTGACCACAAAGCGCCGCACGTCTCTGGTGGCTTCCACGGTCACGACAGGATTCGTCCTCAACGGAATCGTGTCCGACCAGTACCTCTCCATCATCCTGACATCCAACCTTTTCCAGGACATCTACAAGAAGAACGGGTATGACCCCAGGCTGCTCAGCCGCTCCGTGGAGGATTCCTCGACGATAACCTCCCCCCTGTTCCCGTGGAGCAGCTGCGGCATGACCCAGGCCACGATTCTCAGCTGCCCGACCCTGACGTACCTTCCATACTGCTTCTTCAACATTATTTCTCCGCTGATGAGCATCTTCATAGCGGCGACAGGATACAAAATTCTCAGGCTGGAACCCGAAAATCCTAAAAGAGTCGAAGAAAAACCGATATAACACGAATATTTTTTATAAATTTGGGGACATACCGAAATAACTAATGACCAAATATGAAACAGCTCATCGAATGTGTCCCCAACTACAGCGAGGGGCGTAACCGTGCTATAATCGACTCAATCGTCGCAGCCATCACCGGCGCATCTGCCGGAGGAGAAAAAGTCAAGCTTCTCGACGTGGATCCCGGCGAAGCGACCAACAGGACTGTCGTGACGTTCGTGGGATCTCCCGAGGCTGTCTGCGAGGCGGCTTTCCAGGGATCCAGGAAGGCCCAGGAACTGATCGACATGCGCCGGCACCACGGAGCCCATCCCCGCTCCGGAGCGACGGACGTCCTGCCTCTGATTCCGGTTGCAGGCATTACCCTGCAGGAATGCGCCGAGCTCGCAAGGAAGCTCGCGAAAAGAATCTACGACGAACTCGGCATCCCGTGCTACTGCTATGAGGCAGCTGCCTACAAACCTGAGAGAAAGAACCTTGCGGTCTGCCGCCAGGGAGAATACGAAGCTCTGCCCGAGAAGATTTCCGATCCGGACAAGAAGCCAGATTTCGGGCCTGATGCCTACAACGACATCGTCGCGAAATCAGGAGCCTCCAACGTAGGCGCGCGAAACTTCCTGGTAGCCGTCAACTTCAACCTCAACACCACCTCGACCCGCCGTGCAATGGCAGTGGCGTTCGACGTGCGCGAGAAGGGCCGTCCCATGAGGGAGGGCGGGAAGCTCACCGGCAAAATCCTGAAGGACGATAAGGGCAACACGATCTGGCAGCCCGGAACTCTGAAGGGCTGCAAGGCAATCGGCTGGTACATCGACGAATACGGCATTGCACAGGTATCCATGAACATTACCGACATCAATATCACCCCGCTCCACGTGGCGTTCGATGAAGTCTGCCGGGCAGCCGCAGCGCGCGGACTCCGTGTGACCGGGACGGAGATCGTCGGGCTTGTCCCGAAGGTGTGCCTCGTGGATGCAGGAAAATATTTCCTCGAGAAGCAGCAGCGCTCGATCGGAGTTCCCGAGTCCGAGCTCATCCGCCTGGCTGTCAAGTCCATGGGACTTGATGACCTCAAGCCCTTCAATCCCAAGGAGAAAGTTATCGAATTCCTGATGCAGGACGAGAAGGAGCTCGCCGTCAAGGAGAGGCTCATCCGCATGGATATGAGGCATTTCGCCGAGGAGACAGCCTCCGAGTCCCCTGCTCCCGGCGGCGGAAGCGTTTCCGCATACATGGGCGCCCTGGGAGCTGCCCTCGGAACAATGGTCGCCAACCTGTCTGCAGGAAAGCGCGGATGGGATGACCGCTGGAAGGAGTTCTCCGACATAGCGGATGAGGGACAGAAGCTTATGCAAAAGTTGCTCGTCCTGGTCGATGAAGATACGCGCAGCTTCGATGCGATCATGGCAGCCTTCGGTCTGCCGAAGGGCACTGCCGAAGAGCAGGAAGCCCGCAGCAAGGCTATAGAGGCTGCTACCCTCCGTGCCGCACAGGTGCCTCTGCAGACCATGCGCACCGCCATCGAGGTGTTCCCCCT
>CAYTXA010000193.1:0-3143 GCA_964440865.1 uncultured Muribaculaceae bacterium
TCTTGTCCTTGTGAGTATGGTCAGGACGAGGACTTGCCTCATTCTCAGGGGATAATCCTCTGATCTACATCGGCGGCTCGACTTTTGCTGTAGCCGATGCCGTGCCCTTCTTCGAGAAGGATGCGAAAACGGAAAGATGAACATGAAACCAAGGAAAGTCATCCTCGCGGCGGCGGCCGCTCTTGCAGCTGCCCTGTCGCTCGGAGCTGTTGTAATGCCGATGAGAGTCAACACTGATAGCCAGAGTTCAGACAAGGAAGGCCATGTCCTCGTGGACCTGTGGTCCAAATACTCCAGGGCCAGGTCGCGTGACCTACCTGCCGATGCCTCCAGGATAGCCGGACAGATTGTCGAGACGGCTTCGTCACGCCATCTGCCCTGGGATTTCTATACGGGGTGGAATGCGTGGCAGGAAAGCCGGCTTTCCCGGAACTGGAAACTGCGCGACGAGATCGAGAAGGAGCGTGCAGCATCTGTAGAAAAGTTCGGAGAGCCTGTTGTGATATTCTGCGAGAAGAATGGCTCCAAAGGGCAGAATGCCGTATGGAACTGGGCAAAGGGCGAGAAAGATGCGTTGCAGAAAGCCCGTAATCCTCAGTTTTACAGGCATATGTATACTTCGGGAATGATGGGCGAGTGCCTGCCGGACTATATAGGGAACGACTGGGAATTCGTGCTCTGGTCCCTTGTCAGGGGGCGGGGCAACGGGACTTCCGGGTACGAAGGCGACGAGGTCTACGCTGAACTGGAAAAGGCTCTTGGCGGGACATATCCTTCCGCGGCATATCTCGAATACCTGGCGGCGGGCAGGTTCTCTGACCGTGAGACAAGGAAAGCAAAACTGCAGGCGGTCGAGTCGAAGTACTCCGGCAAGGCTATAGGTTTCTATGCCGGGGCTGACCTTCTCCAGATGGAATTTTCCGCCCTGGAGGAGAAGTCCTCGGGCGAGGAAGGGTACAAGGCCCTGCTCAGCAAGTGCAGGAGGTATGAGCTTGGAAGACTGGCCCTTGAGGGATCCGAGGCAAAGATGGTGAAGGATCTGGACGTAGTCAGCGATATCATATCGACCCTCAATTCGAAGAGCCTCAGTGTCGTGGCAGAGGACGGCGTTGCCAGGGTCCTGTTCCGCAACGTGGAGGCTGCGGACCTGTCGATAACCCGCGAAGGAGACGACAATGCAGTCTTCTCGAAAACCGTACAGAACGGAGAGAACAGTTTCTATGTCATTGATACCGTGGAGGTAAAGCTTCCCTCTCTTGATGACGGAAGTTATACGTTCTCTGTCCGTAAGGGGAAGTTCATATCGGACGAGACCAATTTCTCGAAACATACCCTGTCTCTCGCCGTGCGCCAGGCCGACGGGAAGGACGGCGTCTCTGTCACTGACTACAAGTCCGGAGAGCCGCTCCGCCAGGTCGACCTGACTCTGCTCCGCAAGGGCAGGGTGGTTGCGGCCGAGAAGGATTTCCCGCTTGGGGACGGGTTCACGCCTCTTCCTGCTTCTTTCGAAGAGCTGATCGGCGGCTCGAACACCAGGTGCGAACTATATGCATCTTTCCGCGACGGAGACATCGTACGCAGGAGCCAGAATCTTGTGGTGGCTGCTGACTGGCACGACCGGGGAAGGTTCGGGGAAAACGCGCAGGGACGCTATGCCCTGCTGATGACCGACAGAGGCGCGTACAATCCCGGCGACACGGTTCGCTTCAAGGGAGTGCTGTACAGCGGAGATCTCCGCAATAAAACTTCCGTATGCCCTGCGGGACAGAAGGTGACTGTCACCTTCACGGACTCCGAGGGCAACAGGATCGGGACCATGGATCTGACCACCAATGAGTTCGGATCAGTTGCCGGAGAGTTTGCCGTGCCGGAGGGAGTACGCGGCGGATGGTTCGACATCTCGCTGAAGGGCAGCGGCTATGAGGCCGGCAGGGGAATCAGAGTGGATGAGTTCGTGCTTCCTACTTTCGACCTTTCCTTTGACAGGAATGACAGGCTGTGGCTTCCCGGGGACACCGTGGAAGTCAGGGGAAAGCTCACGAGTTACTCCGGTCACCCGCTCTCCGGAGCCAAACTTCGCTACCGTGCTCTGGACGGGGAGACCGTACTTGGGGAAGGCGCCGTGGACCAGGCTCCTGACGGCACTTTCTCGCTCAGCTTCCCGACCAGCCCGGAAGACGACTGGCAGAATTGCACGGTCACCGTGACCGTTATGGACGAAACTGGCGAGACACAGGAATTCTCCTGCTGGGTGCTGGTTTCCAATGGAATAAACGTCCGTGCCGAGCTCCTTGGAGCTGCTGACGGCGAATGCGGGACTGACGAAGAAGCTCTCCTTGCACCGTCCGACACTGTCCGGTTCTCTTTCAGTACTAAGGACATGCGCGGCTCCACCGTCCCCGTCGACATCTCATACTCTCTCAGGGACCAGTCCGGGAATGTACTCTACAGCGGCGTTGCCGAGTCCGGTTCGACGAAGGAATTCGACCTTTCCGGACGCGGCGGCCTGTTCAGGATGGTTGCCAGTGCAGATGCCGGGAAGCGGGGCGACGTCTCTGTCAAGGACGAGGATGAAGTCTGGTTTGTAATTGTTCCGGACGATGCGGCGGAACTTGGCGCACCGCTGGATTATTACTTCCGCTGCTTCGGGACGGAGCTGGAGGGGGGCGAAAACATCAGGATGCAGTTCGGGACTGCGACCGGCCCCCTCTGGGCTGTTGCGGAGATCTACGGCGAGAAAGCTGAGGTGCTGGAAAGCAGGATGGTGGTTCTTGCCGGGAAGATGGGAGAAAAAGGGTCGCTCTCCGACCTTGAGTATGAATACAAGGCTTCATGGCCGGATGCCGTGCGTTTTCAGCTGTTCTGGTTCAGGAATGGGGAAAGGCAAGATATCAGCCGTCAGGTGCGCCGCGTCCGCCATTCCCTCGATCTTCCCCTGTCCTTCGAATCCTTTGAGGATGAGACGCTTCCGGGACGCAAGTACAGCGTCAGGATGCAGACGGAGCCCGGCGTTGAGGCCGTCGTCTCCGTTTTCGACAAGGCTACGGAGCGCATTGCCCCGAATATGTGGGAAGTCGTTTCCCCATGGCAGGAGTCCGCTCCCTACGTAGGGATCGATGCTGTCTGCGGAAGGGTCGGCTCCG
>CAYTXA010000194.1:0-3095 GCA_964440865.1 uncultured Muribaculaceae bacterium
TTGTCGTAATTTTCTTCTGAATATTGCTTATTGGGGTATTTTCGATGAAATTTTGTTGTCAGTGTAAAATTAGCTAATTTTACTGACATCTTATCACGAGGAAATGATATCGGCTCTCTGGTCTGAATACATAATCGACGGTGCCAGGATGGATTCCATTCCGGGAATCATTCTGGAAGAAGCCTGCGGGAGAGAACCGGGCAGGCACGAGGGCTTCGAACCGATAGTGGACGACACCGTGGACGAGACCCCCGCATCCCTGGATTACGACATCCGGCAGATTCCCCGCTACACGGCCATGCTCTCCAAGGCCTCCCGCCGCGAAATACCCATGAGCCAGGCAGGCCAGTTCACGAAGTCGAGGCTTGCCGGAGCGATTGTCGATGCCATCTGGAAAACGGGGCATTACTGCCTGGAAGACCTGAAACTGAGCATCAGGTGGAAATGGAACCAGAAGACGGAAGGTGCGATGGCGGCTTTCTATGAGTCAGCCTGCGCGGTATGCGACAGCGTACGCGAGCTCGGGATAGCCCTAAGCGATTATTCATACGAGGAATCGGAAGTCTCTTCCATCGAGGCAAGCGTCTCATGCGATGCCCCTGCCACGGTCGGGAAGACAAGGAAGGCACGCTCCACCATGGGCGACACGCCCTCAGACTGGATTGTCTATATTCCGTTCGACGACGGAGAATACTGCCTCGGCGCCTCGCTCCTCGCCCAGGTCACGGGAAACAGCGGCGGCATGGCCCCGGCTCTTGACAACATGGAATATTTCGCTGACTGCCACGAGGTTGTGCGCGAGCTTGTCGAAGACGGTATCGTCACTGCCGGCACAAGCGTGGGAGACGGCGGGCTTATGGCGGCGCTCGGGCGCTTCGTCCCGTCGGGCCGGGGGCTCAGGGCGCAGGTCGGGGACCTGGTCAAGGCAACCGGCGACAAAGACCTGACGAGGATACTTTTCGGGGAAATTCCCGGAGTCCTGATCGAAATCAGCGACGACGACTATGACTACCTCGATGCGGAGCTGCTTCTGCAGGAGGTCGTCTACTACCCGCTCGGACACCCATCGGGACGCTTCCAGGGAGTCAGGGTTTCGAACACCGGACCCTCCGACATTTCAGGAATCATAGGAGCCCTGCTGAACGGGCAGGCTTCCGAAGGAGAAGACTAATAACCAAATATCATGACAAGGAGCAATACTGAGCCGAAGACTGCCGGCAAGAAGCCGAAGATCTTCGTCCTCGACACCAACATCATCCTTCACGACCACAATGCGATACGCAAGTTCCAGGAAAATGACCTCGTCATCCCTGTAGCGGTGGTCGAGGAGCTGGACAATTTCAAGAAGGGAAACGACGCGCTCGCCTTCAATGCGAGAGGTTTCATGCGCGACATCGACAGAATCAGCGACGGGAAGCTTTTCGGAAAGGACGGGCTGACCATAGGAAAGGGTCTGGGGCACATCAAGGTGGAGCCGAACCACCCGTTCCCCGACAGCATGAAGGGGCTTTTCCACGAAGACATCCAGGACCACAGGATCCTTGCCACGGCAATATGGGTCCGCGACAACAATCCCGACAGGTTCGTAGCCCTCGTGACAAAGGATATCAACCTGAGGCTCAAGTCGAAAGCCGCCGGAATGGTTGTCCAGGACTACCTGACCGACCGCGTCGAAGAGGAGAAGGTGGAGAACGACCAGAAGGAGGTGCAGTATCTCGACAATCTTCCCAAGGAGGCGTTCCAGAACCTGGTCTACGGGCCGGAGAACGCGACCGACTGGAAAGGCATCAAGATGAAGGAGCCCTTCGCGAACCAGCTGTACAAGTTCCGTGACCCCCAGAGCAAGGAAGTCTACTGCGCGAGGTATGACACCGACCGCAACAAAATTGTCTTCGTCCGCGGGCGTTCCGCATATGGCATCACGCCCCGCAACGACGAACAGAAATTCGCGCTGGACGCATGCCTCAATCCTGCAATCCAGCTTGTCAGCCTGACCGGAGGCGCCGGGACGGGAAAGACACTCATGGCTCTTGCCGCCGCGCTCGAGCAGGCGAAGGACTATGACCAGATCATCCTCTCGCGACCGGCGGTAATCCTTGGAAATCAGGACCTTGGCTTCCTTCCCGGAGACGAGAACAGGAAGATGGCCCCGTTCCTGCAGCCCCTGATGGACAATCTCAACGTGATCCGTTCCCAGTTCCGTCCGACAAGCAAGGAAGCCATGAAGATCGATACCATGCTGAAGGAGGAGAAGATCGTCATCTCTCCGCTTGCCTACATCCGCGGGCGCAGCCTCGGAAAGGTGTTCTTCATCGTGGACGAGGCCCAGAACCTGACCCCGCACGAGGTCAAGACCATAATCACACGCGCCGGCGAAGGCACGAAGATGGTATTCACGGGAGACATATTCCAGATCGACCAGCCCTACCTCGACCAGTGGTCCAACGGTCTCACGCACCTGAGCGAGAAGATGGCCGGACAGAAATTGTTCGAACATGTATTCCTGAGGGTGGGCGAAAGGAGCGAACTGTCGAAAATCGCTGCAAGATTATTATAAATAGTGGGCGAGAATCGTTAAATTTGCAAACAGAAATTATCAATTATTAATTCTCATATTATGTTCGAAAAGAAGAAAAGGGTTTACCGTTTCGGAGGAAAGAATGCCGAAGGTAACGGCAAGATGCGCGAACTCCTTGGAGGAAAGGGAGCTAACCTTGCCGAGATGAGCCTTCTTGGCATGCCGGTTCCTGCCGGATTCACAATCACTACTGAGTGCTGCACCGAGTACTACGCTCTCGGCGGCGGCTACAGCAATGACCTGCGCGACGAGGTTGCCCAGGCGATGAAAGCTACTGAGGTGCTGATGGGCAAGAAGTTCGGAGATCCGAAGGATCCCCTGCTCGTAAGCTGCCGTTCCGGCGCAAGGCAGTCCATGCCCGGGATGATGGATACAATCCTCAACATCGGACTGTGCTCCGCGACAATCCCCGGAATCATCAAGAAGACCGGCAATCCCCGCTTCGTATATGACGCCTACAGGCGCCTCATCATGATGTACTCCGACGTCGTCATGGAGAAGGCCGAGGGCATCGAGC
>CAYTXA010000195.1:0-3022 GCA_964440865.1 uncultured Muribaculaceae bacterium
TTAGGAGTGATGGTGGCGCACTTTACGGCAACACCGTACTTCTTGGTAGCGTTTGCAGAGTCGATGGTGACCTGGTCGTTGGTCTTGTCGCGGTAAGGAAGTCCGAGGTCATAGTACTCGGTCTTCAGATCCACGAAAGGCAGGATCAGCTCATCCTTGATCATTTTCCAGAGAATTCGAGTCATCTCATCTCCGTCCATCTCCACGAGGGGAGTGGTCATCTTGATTTTTTCCATGATGATAATTGATAATTGATTAGTTGTTCTTTTTCTTGTTTTGCTCGGCGTAGTAGTTGATCAGGCAACCATCCGTGAGAATTTCCCTCTCTTCCTTGCCGAGGTTCTGGAAGTAGAGATGGAGGTCATGGACGCCGTCCTTGGCGATGACCTTGGCATTGATCTCCTCCTTGCCGTCGAGGATGGCCTGGCGGAGGTCAGGAACAAATACGAAGTCACCGACCTCATACGGGAACTCCTGTCCCTTCTGGATAGTGAACGGAACGATACCCCAGTTGATGCAGTTGCTGCGGTAGCGCTTGGTGGCGTACTCATAGCAGATGTTGGCATCGCCTCCGAGCACCTTCTGGCAGGAAGCAGCCTGTTCGCGTGCGGAACCGTCGCCGGGCTTGTGGGCAAATACGCAGGAGCCGTAGGAAGTCTCCTTCGGATCGGCACCTACCTTTGCGAGAGCCTCTGAAACGTCGGCGGGCACATTGCCGTCACGACGGGCATGATCCTCGGCCTGGATAGCCTTGGAACGGCCTACATACTCAGGAACACGGCGGCTGAGAGCGAACTCGGACAGACGGAGCGGGTTGCTGCGGTAGCTGGAAGTCTCTCCGGACGGGATGAGCTCATCGGTAGTGGTGACATCATCGTGGATGACGGCAGCAAGCTTGACAAGCATGTTCTTCTCCATCGGATACATCTTGGGCCAGTCCTTGATGTTCGGGCCATAGCGGAGCTCGACGGAAGGATCGGCGTGGCCGTAGCCATAGTATACGCGGCTCTTGTAGATCCTGTCATCGAACTGATAGGGCTCGTGCTCATCGGTGTAGTCGATGTCGGTGGCAGCTGTGATCTTGCCTCCGTTGATGGCGGTTGCAGCGATGGAACGTGCATCCATCAGGGCTACCATGGAAAGCTGACCCTCGCCGGGCTTGGAGCCTTCGCGGTTCGGGAAGTTGCGGGTGGTATGGCGGATGGAGAATCCGTTGTTGGCAGGAACGTCGCCTGCGCCGAAGCACGGACCACAGAATGCGGGCTTGATTACGACACCAGCCTCGATCAGCTCGGAAGCGATCTTGCTGCGGGTCGTCGCGAGATATACAGGGGTGCTCTGCGGGTAGCAGGACATCGTGAAGTAGTCATTGCCGATGTTGTGGCCCTTCAGGATGGAAGCGGCCTCGCTGAGGTTCTCATATGTACCGCCGGAGCAGCCAGCGATGAGAGCCTGGTCAGCGTATACGGCGCCGTCGTGGATCTTGCTGACGAGATCGGGATGGACCTTGTCGCCGAAACGCTTCTTTGCGTCCTCCTCGATGGACCTCATGATCTTCTCGGGATTTGCCTGGAGCTCATGGATGGTGCATGCGTTGGAAGGATGGAACGGAAGGGCAATCATGGACTCCTGGGTGGAGAGGTCGATCTTGATCATGCTGTCGTAGTATGCGACCTTTCCGGGACGGAGTTCCTTGTAGGCGCCCGGACGCTTGTGCATGTCGAAGTACTCCTTGACCTTGTCGTCGGTGATCCAGATGGAGCTGAGGCAGGTGGTCTCGGTCGTCATGACGTCGATACCGTTGCGGAAGTCGATGGAAAGGTTCTTCACGCCAGGACCTGCGAACTCGAGGACCTTGTTCTTCACGAAGCCGCTCTCGAAGGTAGCCTTCACGAGAGAAATAGCAACATCGTGCGGGCCGATGCCGTGACGGGGCTTGCCGTCGAGCCATACGAGCACAACCTCAGGAGCATTGATGTCCCAGGTATTGCGGAGGAGCTGCTTTACGAGCTCGCCGCCGCCTTCGCCGACACCCATGTTTCCGAGGGAGCCGTAGCGGGTGTGGCTGTCGGATCCGAGGATCATGTTGCCGCACTTTGTCAGCGCCTCGCGTGCAAACTGATGGATAACAGCCTGGTTGGCAGGTACATAGATACCGCCGTACTTCTTGGCTGCGCTAAGACCGAAGACGTGGTCGTCCTCGTTGATTGTACCACCGACTGCACAAAGGGAGTTGTGGCAGTTGGTCATGGCATACGGAAGAGGGAACTCCTTCAGTCCGCTTGCGCGGGCGGTCTGGATGATGCCGACGTAGGTGATGTCATGGGATACCATGGCATCGAATCTGATGTGCATTCGCTTCTCCTTTCCGCCGTCCACGTCGTGGGCACGCAGGATTCCGTAGGTGATTGTGTTTTCACGGGACTCATCAGGAGATGGCATTCCGGTGGCATCAGCCGCATTTACGACTTTCTGACCGTCCAGAAGGTAAACACCGTGTGGAATCAGTTCTACCATAACAGTAAGAATTAAAATTAATTGGTAATTGTGTTGTAAAATATTGTCAGGGATAGCATGTCCGCGCTTCCGCCCGGAGAGATGCCTTCCTCGACGAATTTTTCGTCCATTTTCCTGAGTGACTCAGGAGTGAAGCGTGTCAGCAGGCGACGCGCTTCTTTCTTGACTTCCTCCGCCCTCTCTGCGCCCTTGCGGTACATGATGTTCGTATCGTCGAGGACAGTCATGATGCGGAGAAGCGTTTTCTGCATCTGCCATGGGTCTCCTTCAAGGCCGCGGTAAAACGGCAGCCAGTCGGAGAAGAGGGCAGGCCATGCATATCGGGCTTGGGAAAGGGCGCCCGAGGCCTTGTATTTCTTTGTGACATCCGCCCCGTGGGTATCCTGAGCGGCGGGAACTGCCTCCGCAATCCTGCGGACCGACATCCTGACGGCATTTGCCTCGATCCTTCCGTCCCTTCTGAAGCAGTCCGCTGCGGCAGCTACGGAAATCCCGAGACAGAAGA
>CAYTXA010000196.1:0-3016 GCA_964440865.1 uncultured Muribaculaceae bacterium
GCCAGGATCATCTCCAACGAGCTGGATCGGGAATTCTATACCCTCTCGGCAGTGAGCGCCGGGGTCAAGGATGTCCGCGATGTTATCGACAAGGCCAAGGCCGACAGGAACTCCGTATTCTCCCGAGGGACAGGCGCCCCCATCCTGTTCATAGACGAGATCCACCGCTTCAGCAAGTCCCAGCAGGACGCTTTGCTGGGGGCCGTGGAGGACGGTACAGTCATACTGATCGGTGCAACGACCGAGAACCCTTCTTTCGAGGTCATCAATCCCCTGCTCTCCCGCTGTCAGGTGTACGTGCTGAAGTCTCTGGAGGCGTCGGACCTTCAGGAATTGCTTGACAGGGCGCTGAAGGAGGACGTGATCCTTTCCAAGCTCGACATCGAGGTCCAGGAAACAGGCGCTCTCTTCCGTTTCAGCGGCGGAGACGCCCGCAAGTTGCTGAATATCCTTGAGATAATCGTGGACGGAAGCCCGAGGGACGAGAAAATTGTCATCACGGACCGGCTCGTGGCGGACATGCTGCAGGAGAACTCCGCGATCTACGACAAGGGCGGGGACATGCATTATGACCTCATATCCGCTTTCATCAAGAGTGTCCGCGGCTCTGACCCCAACGCCGCCGTGTACTATCTCGCCAGGATGCTGGACGGCGGAGAGGATCCGCTTTTCATTGCCAGGAGGCTCTGCATACTATCTGCTGAGGATGTCGGCCTTGCCAATCCAAATGCCATGCTCCTTGCGGATGCATGTTTCCGGATCGTGGACAGCATCGGCATGCCGGAGGCGAGGATACCGCTCTCAGAGACAACGATCTACCTTGCCTCGTCGCCCAAGAGCAATTCCGCATATCTTGCTATAGATGGGGCCCTGAAGGCTGCCGGAGAGACAAAGGCTGCCGAGGTTCCGCTTTATATCAGGAACGCCCCGACATCCCTGATGAAGGATCTGGGCTACAGCGACGGGTACAAGTATGCCCACGATTATCCCGGGCATTTCGTGGATCTCGAGTTCATGCCCAAGGGCCTTGAGGGAACGGTCTTCTACTCCCCTGCCCCCAACAGGCATGAGAACACGCTCAGGGAATACCTTCTCCGCTGCTGGCCGAAATACTACGGGACAGATAAGGATCAGACTTCGAGCAAGTAGTTGTCTATCACTTCGTTGCAGAAGGGAGCAATTGCCTCCTCGGAATTTGTGGTCGCAAGTCCCACGACATACATTCGCGCCGCACGGCCGCTCTTGAGCCCATTGAAACTGTCCTCGAAAACTACGCAACTGTCTACCGGAACGCCTAGCCTCTCTGCCGCCCGAAGATAGCAGTCCGGCGAGGGTTTGCTTTCGGCGAAGTCCTCGCTTGTCAGGATGGCATTCTCCATCTTCGGGATATTGCTGCTTGTAACCACCGCTGTCTTTATGCCTTTCTCCTTCAGCATCAGCACATAGCGCTCGAATCCGGGAATGTAGTCATAGTCCATGTCCGCCTCGAACCTGTTGAGGGCGGCAGTGATGTCCTCCCTGTCTTTTTCCCTTTCCTTGCCGGAAAAAAATGCATCATAGATCTGGACAAGAGTAGAGCCCTTGATCTTTTCCGCGAGCGACGGATTGCCGTAGTATTTGCCGAAGATTGAACTCCAGAACTTTGTGTATTGGTGCTCCGTGTCGAACACGACGCCGTCGAGGTCGAAGAGAGCTGCCTTGAAACTGCTGATCATCAGTAAGCTGTCTATAAAAAAATATCAGAATGGGTAGCCTATGCCGAAGTTGAGGGCGTAGTGCCCGCGCTTGAGCCACTTGTCCGGACCATACCAGCGCTCCCCTGCATCCTGCGCCGGGTCATGGAGCTGCATGCCGAGGTCGAGCCGTATCAGCAGGATGGACGCGTCGAACCTCATCCCGACGCCCCAGTCCATCGCGACGCTCTCGAAGAAATTCTTCGCCTTGAGCTTGCCGGGAGCCGTTCCTTCCGCTCCCACGTCCTGCAGGGTCCAGACGTTTCCCGCGTCCACGAACAGCGCCCCGTCGAGCTTCCAGAATGCATGGAACCGGTATTCCGCGTTGGCTTCCAGCTTCATGTCGCCGGTCTGGTTCGGAATTACGAACGACGTGTCCTGTTTCATGAGCCCCGGGCCCACTTCCCTGGCTTGCCAGCCCCTCAGGCTGTTGGATCCTCCGCTGTAGAAATGCTGCTCGAAAGGCAGCGTCTCCGAATTCCCGTAGGCATATCCAGCGCCGGCGAGAAGCCTCGTGGCAAAAGCCTGGCCGTTGTCCTTCCCGAAACGCCATGTCTTGCCGAGCTGGAGTTCCGCCCTGACATACTGGGAATATGGCGTGCTCCATATCATTCCGGCCCCGTTCTCGTTCTTTTTCATGGTGCCGTTGAAGAGGCTAAGCAGATTGCCCGCCGTCGCCACCTGCAGACGCATGTATTGGTAGGATGTCTTCGGGTTGACGTCCGGATTTGTCGTGTAGTAGATGCTTGACCAGGTCCCGAGGTCGAAGTGGTTCATGTATGAATTCAGCATGAACGGATTCGACAGGAGCTTGTACACGAATTCAGGCATGATGTCGAACAGGCGTACGATGCTGAGTTGCAGAGGGTTGAACTGGTAATACCACTGCCCGTGGCTCCATGTGTAGCCGAGCGATGTCTGGATGATGTTCCTGGTGTATTCCGGCCTGTCCTGATAGTTGTAGGAGGCTTTTATTTCCGTCTTTGGCACCACTTTCCCGCGGAAGACACTGTAGGGCATGCCGATGAATCTCGGGAATTCGACAGACGCCGAGATTCCCAGCTCCGTGGACCGTGCCTTGCTGTCGCTTGGCTTGAACTGGAAGTTGCCCATGAAGCTGACATTCAGCACTTCCCCGCCCCGGAAAAGGTTCCTGTGGAAGTATGATACCTCCGGAGAGATGCCGTAGAGTCCGTTCGAGTTTATGGAACCCTCGAGGTTCAGCTTGAAGCCCTGCTGACGCGCCGGAGTGAGATTGATGGCGCAGTCCACTGCATAGGGGT
>CAYTXA010000197.1:0-2974 GCA_964440865.1 uncultured Muribaculaceae bacterium
GGCGCAACATCGTGTTCAAGGTGATAGTGCCGATAGAATTATAGAAATTGGTTCCGGTTCTCAAGTGCGGTAGGGAAGTTGGAGTACAATGTATGTTACATTGCATCCTGGTGAGATAGAGTTTACGCGCACCTTACCGGCAAGACTGACAGCCAGTGCATGGCAGCGAGAATCACGGAAATAATCTTTTTTTGCCTCATAACTTTTAGTTTTTTTGTTGATTTCTTGGTGCAAATATAACTATAATTTCGTAATTATCACTATTTTTGCAAATTAAAGTTACGATTTCTTGTTTAATTTGTGAGGAGTTGTTCGTTATATAGGTGTAATGACACAAAAAGAGTTCACATATATGGCTAGTGAGATGCGTGTAAAAGTCGTGTCAATAGCTGGGAAGTTCGGATATGGCCAGGACGATGCGGAGGACATTGCGCAAGACGTGATGCTGAAGCTATGGAACCTGCACGAACAACTCAGCGACTCGGCTCACCTGAAGGCTTCGGCTGTTATCACCACGAAACGGGTATGCATCGACAGGTGGCGCACGGCTCATCAGCATGCTGAGATTGCCGTCACAATGCCGATAATAGATGAAGACTCTCTGCACGACCAACTGGAATACACGGAGTTGGAGCATTGGATAGCCGAACAGATAGACAGTCTGCCTTCCACAGCGGGAATGGTGCTGAGAATGCGCCAACTGGAACATCGTGAGTTAGGCGAGATTGCCGACATCTTAGGCATACGTCAGACATCTGTATCCACGCTGCTCTCACGAGCCCGAAACGAATTACTAAACAAACTAAAGAGGAGAAACTAACAATGAAACAACCGTATGATAAGCAGAAAATAGCCCAATTGCTCAGCAAGTTCATGGCTGGCGAAACCAGCGTTGCCGAGGAAGAGGTGCTGACACAGTACTTCCGCACCCACGAAGTGGATGAGGAGTGGGTAGAATATAAAGAGATGTTTACGCTGTTCGACAACGGGCAAGTGGACATTGAGATAGAAGACGGAACGTCGGAACAACAAAATATCGCTGACAGCGGCAAGTTGCCCAAGCAGCTCAGAGCTGTCAAGGAGAAGCCCAAGATGGTCACCCTTAGATGGCTGATGGCTGGAGTCGCTGCAAGTATTGCCCTGCTGCTGGTGTTCTATCTCGGAAGAAGCACCGCTGAGCAGCCCACATTGATGGCAGAGGAAACCGTGGTTGCCAAGGATAGTATCCTGCCTAAGCATGAAGCCATCGCACCCATAGAGAAAACGGTGGAAACCGTTGTTGCTCAGACAGTACCAGCCATGCCTGGTACAAAGATAAGGTCAGCGAATCAGAATGCCGACTCCGCATCGGCTGCCGAAGAACTTGCCAAATGCATTGCCCGCCTTGAAGCAGAGATGGCGAACATCGACGACAGCGTCAGCGCGGCACACTTAGAAAAACTTATCGCCGCCGACGCCCGTCTGCAACAGATGGTCTACCGCATCATCGGCAAACAGACGGAGCAGGCTCTGAACGAAATGGAGAAAGACAGTACTGCCAATTATATCAACTTTTAAACGAACGACAGCAAAATGAAAAAGCAATTATTGATAACAACAGCCCTCCTGCTGATGCCTGCAACGTGGTTATACGCCCAGGAGAACAAGCATGCCCAGGCCATGCGCACGGCATTTGTTGAGACGATATACGGAAAGTTTCCGAAGAACATTGAGGCCAAGATGAAGAGCATGAACGAAGACTCGCTCACCGTAGCCCGTGGCGAATGGGGCTGCCTGGACGGCGGCGGACTGGTGCCCAAGGAGAAGATCCACGTGGTGACGCTCTCGAAAAGCAAGTCAAACGTCACGGCATCCATCGGCCCGCTGTATATCGACGGCCACCGATTCTCCTTCAACCAAGTGCCCGATGACCCTACGCTGCCGCTGCGCCCCATGCTCGATGCCTTCGACAAACAGGCTCCCTTTGCAAACAACTACTATAGTTACACTGCGGGCGACGAGCAGGCTATCTTCCCAGGAGTAAAAATTGCCTGGGGCGAGCACGGAGAGACGTTCCCCTTGGAACTCCGACCTGAAATGAACGCCCGCATCATCAGTTTCAAGGACGACGACGGATTTCGCTCCACCTATCTCCTCTCGTGGATGGACACGGAGCTCACCGACGGAGACACGAAGCACAAACGCTATATGGTGGAGGGCATCATCTACGAGTTCCATTGCCCGAAGATTGACAGCAAGCCGCAAGTGAAGTCCTACGACCCCGACGAATACCTGAACAGGACAAACACCGGGCTGGGCGTGGCTCACAATATGGTGTGGGACATCAAGAAAAACTCCCCAGAACGCGCCAAGGCCTTAGAGACCGACACCGTGATGGAGAAGTTCGGCTACAAGTTCCAGGAGATGGTGGCAAAACTCAAAGGCTCGACCGAAATCCCCAACCTGTACACCAGCTACGACGCCCTGAAAGCTAAAGTGCAGCGCATGCTGGACCTGAGCCGCACGGCCACGCCGACAGAGCAGCAGGCCATCTGCAACACGTTAGACAAAGAGGTAGTCGCCTACCCCTTCAGGCTTTCAGGACGACAAGCCGGAGAACTGGACCGCATGACCGAGGCATTAAAGGCTGCCGTCGCCGACAACCTGAAGCAGCAGGTGGCCAAGGTGCGCAGGGGTATTAGCATCATGAGGGACCCGACGGTTGAGATAGACAGCCTCAATGAGCGCGACCAGGACTACCTGAACCGCAACTTCTGGAAAATCAGCCACGATCCTGTGGACTATGCCAAGACCTCGTTCACCGCCATTGGCGAACACTACAGCGGCGACTCGCAGACGGGCTATCTCGAAGTCAGGGGCGAGGCAGGCAAGGGCTTCGAGGCCGAGACCACGCTGCGCGACCTGCGCCCCGGCCGCTACCGCGTCTCTGCCGTGGTGCGCGCCGCCGAGGCCGACCACTCCTTCGCCTACGTCT
>CAYTXA010000198.1:0-2897 GCA_964440865.1 uncultured Muribaculaceae bacterium
AGAATAGGGGGTCAGGATGATAATTGCAGGGGGTCAGCTTGGAAAATATTTCACAAGTCTTCATGACTAAAACTTGTTTTGGGTTTCTTCTGCGAAGGAATAGTAGGATTCATCCGTGAGGATGATGTGATCGAGGAGCGAGATATCGAATATGTCGCAGGCCTTGCGGAGCTTGTTCGTCTCGTTGATGTCGGCCACGCTCGGGGCGGGAGTTCCGCTCGGGTGGTTGTGGAAGAGGATGATCGCTGTGGCGTTGCACATCAGCGCTTCCTTGATGATGCGCCGGTGGTCGATCTGGGTCGACTTGATGGTTCCGACGGTAATCATCTTCTTGGCCAAGGGCAGGTTGGCTCCATTGAGGAGGATCCAGGACTCCTCGTGATCGAGGACCCGGAGGTTTTCCCGGAGGAATCCGGCTGCCTGGGCCGATCCTTTGATCGGGGTGTCGGGTGTGTAGTGTGCTTGCTTCTTCATTTTGCTGCGGTTTTAAGGTGAAACATCTTTCTTTGCGCTGCAGGAAACGTGATACCCCTGCAGGACATCGGCAAGACAAGGTGGAGAACGCAGTGGACCTTGTCGGGATGTCCGGGTGTCACAGCTTCGCGGCGTAAAATGGAGATGTCACCTGACCGTAGCGAATAAGCGGCCATACGGAGCACACTCCCCCTCGGCTATCGGCACTTAAAAAGTAGGGAGAAAAACACAAAATAGTTGGGAGAAAATAATGAAAAGTAGGGAGAAAACACTACCTTTGCATAAACATCATGACAAGATGATGGCAAAGACGGACCAGCTGATCGCTTTACTGGAGCAATATAAGAAACTCGGGATCGATTCTCAGATAGACTATGAGAAGTTCTACCTGTATTCGATTATCACCCACTCGACGGCCATCGAAGGATCAACAGTGACGGAGATCGAGAACCAGTTGCTATTCGATGAGGGTATCTCAGCGAAGGGAAAGACCATTGCCGAGCAGATGATGAACCTCGACCTCAAACGGGCTTATGAAGAAAGCATACGGCTCGCCAAACTGCATACGCCCATCACCGTTGATGTGTTGAAAAACCTTTCCCGGCTGGTCATGCTGAACACCGGATCGACCTATAAGACCGCACTCGGGGAGTTCTCCTCCGCAAACGGCGACCTTCGGCTCGTCAATGTGACCGCTGGAGTCGGGGGTAGGTCATACATGAGTTACCAGAAAGTGCCGCTCAGACTGCAGGAGTTCTGCGATTGGCTGAATGAAATGCGTTCCCACCCCATGTCCACGGCAGAGCGCTATGACTTCAGTTTCGAGGCGCACTACCGCTTGGTTACTATCCACCCTTGGGCGGATGGCAACGGCCGCATGGCCAGGCTCATCATGAACCACGTCCAATTCGAATTTGGACTAATTCCGGCTAAGGTCCTTAAAGAAGACAAGGGCGATTACATCAATGCCCTTATCGCCATGCGGGAGGATGAGGACCTGGCCCACTTCACGGACTTCATGGCGGAAGAGATGACCAAGACCTTGTCTGCCGACATTGAGTCCTTCCTCAAGTCAATGGAAGGCAGTAGGGAGAAAACGAAGAATAGTGGGAAGAAAAAGCCTAAAAGTAGGGAGAAAATCCTTGCCCTTCTCAGAGAGCATCCGGAGTATTCAGCCCGAAAACTTGCTGAAGCAATAGGTATCACGCCGAAGGCTGTCGAGAAGCAGCTGGCAAATCTCAAGGCTACCGGTGTCATCAAGCGCGAAGGCCCAGACAAAGGCGGACGATGGGTTATCTTATAGTCTCACTTGTGGACACAAAAAATAACTTCAGACTTCTTTTGTCAAAAGAAGGGAATGAAGGAGCATTTTTGAGAACCAGCGTGAGATAATGGAAATCAAGCAACTCTCAGAGTACCTACCGTCACATCCGTCTCGGAAGGCATCCGGCGGCGCCCCGTTGGGCATCGCAGCCACTCTGTTCAGCATATCGGAGAGGTACTCGAAGAAGTTGATGCGGTTCAGTCGGCAGGAACCGGCCATGGAGTAGAAGATTGCGCCGCGCCCGGCTCCGGCGTGGCTGCCGAAGAACTGGGAGTTCTTCCCGGAGAGGGAGATGTAGCGGTTGATACGCTCGATGAGGTTGTTGTCCCAAGCGTAGTCTCCGCCCGTGGCGATGGCTTCGATGCCATCCCACTCGTTCAGGAAGTAGTTCACGGCCCCCGCGCATCTGCGATTTTGGCGGGTGCTTGTCCGTCTGTGCTTGCACCCGCAGGAGAGCCTGAGTGCAGGGTTCAAAGCTGGACACGCAGTTATCCTCCTTGATGAAACAGGAAGAAGCGGGAAACACATTGAAGGCTTATGGGATGGTATGAATATGGAAATATCCCGTAAAAATAGTACACCAAACGGCATCAAGAAGGGATTGTTGCATGCTGCTTCAAAACCGGGATGTCAAATAGCCATAATCGTCATTAGAGATGGGTTGTAATATCCAGCTCAAAGAAAAGCAAGAAATAACTCGAGAAACGGGTTTTCCGCACGAATAAGAAGTGGTATAAAAGTGACATGCTGGAATGACAATTCTTTGAAGATTCCTTTGCGCTTTTATTGAAGCAATTTCGGGTTGGAGGAAAAGGACTCTTTGCTTGAACAGTCTGGTTCATGTATTAGCATGTATTAGATATACCAATCAAATTAACCTGAAAAACATGGTCTTTATCATGACCGATATAGTTTCGGACTTCATTTTTGTTACAGAATTTGTCACAAAAAAATGTGATTTTTGTCACAGCTGCGACGACTTGTAGTTCGCATCAATTGTACTCGATGACGATATAAAAAGTCATCTGCCATGATATCGTATACCATTAATTAATGTTTTCCCAATCAGTTAGACTATATTGATTTTTTTGGCCGTCCC
>CAYTXA010000199.1:0-2845 GCA_964440865.1 uncultured Muribaculaceae bacterium
CGGGCTGACGCCCGACCGGCCATCCTCGCAAGGTCGCACCCTGCCACTTCCTGCCGCCGGCCGTTGCTCCATGCCCGCCGCACCCTGCCGCCACACCCGCTCCCGACACCGCCCTTTCCTCCCCAGACCGCAGCTGTTTTGCCCTTTCCCTTCTTCCGTGCTACATTTTCGGCCCCAGATGTAGCAATTTCCCCAATTTTCTGCGTTCCTACTACGTTTTCGCCTCCTGACGTAGCAATTTCCCCGATTTCCGCGTTCCTGCTACGTTTTCGCCTTTCAACGTAGCAGCGCCGTTCTTTTGATGCACCTGACCGACCTGTAGGTAGAGGTGAATGCACACGAAAAGGTTTTAAACGTGCATTCCTCCTACCCTTAGGTCGGAGCAAGGAACGCGAAAAGGTTTTATGTGCTACTTCGTCCGACCCGAAGGCCAGGGCAGGGAGCGAAAAGGGCCGAAAACGTCTCCCCGTCCGACCTTAGGGTTAGGCGGATACACGCGAAAAGGTTTTATGTGCTACTTCGTCCGACCCGAAGGTCAGGGCAGGGAACGAAAAGGGCCGAAAACGTCCCCTCGTCCGACCCTACGCTTCCAAATGATAGGGTTTGCGACCATTTGAAGAGTTGTTGGGCAATTTCCATTCGCGGATGGCGGGATATTCGACCAGTCGAGTGGGTTCTGGGAAGATTTCTCCCAGAATTTTATGAAGGCGTATGCAAGATTTCGGAATTTCCGGCATTTATATGGCGTATAGAAAAGCTGACCAGAATGAAGAAAATCCTGTATGCCCTATTCATTGCGTTGATGTTCCTGTCCGGAACTGTCGCGACGTCGTGTCTCAAGGATGACGGCCCGGAAGACGACCGTATCATAGATTACAACCCCGGATGCATATCTCAGGAAGTCTGGGACAGTGAAGTCGTGGGAAAAGGCTGGACCGAGACCAGCAGCTACAGGGTTGAGGACGAAGTAGTTGCTGAGAAGGATTTCATGGAGGGTATGATGGGGCTCAGCAGGATGCATTATTATTTTTCGAAGGATTCAGTTACGATATTCTATTTCAGCGACGCCAGACACGGAAAGGTCCAGTTCAGGGAGCCATACCATACTGTGGTGAATGGGAAAGGGATGACTTTTGACGTGTATTTCGGCGACATAGAGACTCCCGTGCTTTCCATCATCGACATGGGAACTGAGAAGATCAAGGCCTTCGAGAACAGCATGCAGAATTCTGACGGACTGCCGGTAATCTTGCTGAAGACGTTCAAGCCTATGGCCCAGAAGGAGATGGACGAGTGGCTCAGCGGCGCAGAGAAGCTTTAGGGGTGGGTCCGCCCGTGTGGGAGGGCGTGGTTCTGGGGGCTGAAAGGCGGGGAGTGCTGTATTACCGGAAAAAGTTGTAATTTTGTCATTTCATAGATGTTGTCCCGGAGAAAGGGCGACATCGCGATCCTCAAGAATCGATAGATAATGAATGACAATATGACAGCGAAAGAAATTCGTCAGCAGTTCCTTGACTTCTTTGCCTCGAAGGGCCACCAGATCGTGCCCTCGGCACCTATGGTGGTCAAGAACGACCCGACGCTCATGTTCACGAACGCCGGCATGAACCAGTTCAAGGATATATTCCTCGGAAACCGCAAGCCCAAGGTAAAGCGCGCGACCGACAGCCAGAAGTGCCTCAGGGTCAGCGGAAAACACAATGACCTCGAAGCCGTGGGCCACGACGGACGCCACCATACGATGTTCGAGATGCTCGGACAATGGAGCTTCGGAGACTACTTCAAGAATGAGGCGATCGACTGGGCATGGGAGCTCCTGACGGAAGTCTACAAGATCGACAAGGACCGTCTCTATGCGACTATCTTCCAGGGAGATGCAGCCGACGGTACCGAGCTCGACACCGAGGCACGCGAGGCGTGGAAGCGCCATATGCCGGAGGACCACATCATCCTCGGCGACAAGCACGACAACTTCTGGGAGATGGGAGACACGGGCCCCTGCGGACCTTGCAGCGAGATACATATCGACCTCCGCAGCGACGAGCAGAGGGCAAAGGTTCCCGGAGCGAGCCTCGTCAACAAGGACGACGAGCTCGTGATCGAGATATGGAACCTCGTGTTCATGCAGTACAACCGCAAGGCTGACGGCCATCTGGAACTCCTCCCGAACAAGAACATAGATACCGGAATGGGATTCGAGCGTCTGTGCATGGTGCTCCAGGGCAAGACCAGCAACTATGACACCGATGTTTTCAGCGGTCTCATAGCCAGGCTCGAGGAGATGTCCGGCCACAAGTACCATGAATCCGAAAAGGTCGACGTCGCGATGAGGGTTTGCGCAGACCACGTCCGTGCAATCGCCTTCGCGATCGCCGACGGCCAGCTGCCCTCCAACGTCAAGGCGGGCTATGTGATCCGCAGGATCCTCCGCAGGGCTGTCCGCTATGGATACACCTTCCTCGGATTCAAGGAGCCGTTCCTCTGTCGCCTTGTAGCTCAGGTAGTTGCTGACATGGGCGAGGCCTATCCGGAACTCGCCGGCCAGCAGAAGCTGATCGAGAGCGTGACTCGCGAGGAGGAGCTTGCATTCCTCCGTACCCTCGACAGGGGCATCGGACTCATGGACGAGTACATGGCAAAGTTCGCGGACACGAAGGTTATCCCCGGCGAAGACGCGTTCGTACTCTATGACACCTACGGATTCCCGCTCGACCTCACCCAGCTGATCGCTTCCGAGAACGGATACACCGTCTCTCTCGAGGGCTTCGACGCCGAGATGGAGAAGCAGAAGGCCCGCGCCCGCAACGCCACAGCCAACGAGTTCGGCGACTGGCACATCTATGCC
>CAYTXA010000200.1:0-2842 GCA_964440865.1 uncultured Muribaculaceae bacterium
AGACGCAGAGCGTTACATCAAGATATTCACGATGCTGGACAAGGAGACGATCGACGCCGCAGTCGAGGAGCACCGCCAGGATCCCGGACGCCGGAGCCTCCAGAAGCTGCTCGCAAAGGAGATCACGGTCATGGTCCACGGCGAGAAAGAATACGAGAACGCGCTCGCCGCTTCCCAGATGCTCTTCGGCAAGAGCACCTCGGAGGACCTGCGCAAGCTGGACGAGAGGACATTCCTGCAGGTATTCTCCGGAGTGCCCACCTTCGACATCAGCAGAGGCGACCTGCCCTGCAACGTGATCGACCTGCTTTCCGTGAAGACTCAGGTATTCCCCAGCAAGGGAGAATGCCGCAAGAACATCCAGGGCGGCGGAGTCAGCATCAACAAGGACAAGGTCGCAGGCATCGACCGTGACGTCACCGCCGAGGACATCGTGGACGGAAAGTTCATCCTCGCGCAGCGCGGGAAGAAGAACTACTACATCATAAACGTGAAGTAGCCGGAGTCCCGGGCGACAAATGATCACGGCTCTGAACAACGCCCTCTGGACCTATCTTCTGATATGGATCCTCATTGGATGTGGACTCTGGTTCACCATCCGATCGCGGGGCGTGCAGTTCAGGATGCTCGGGGAAATGATCCGCCTGCTTGGCGAGGGCGCCGTACCGAAAGGGTCGAAAGACAAGTCTGTGCCTGGAAAGAAGCATGTGTCTTCCTTCCAGGCATTTGCCGTATCCGTCGCGACCAGGGTCGGAACGGGGAATCTCGCCGGGGTCGCTACGGCGATCGCTGTCGGAGGGCCCGGGGCGGTGTTCTGGATGTGGGCCATCGCGCTCATCGGCTCGTCGACCGCATTCGTGGAGTCCACCCTCGCCCAGCTTTTCAAGGTGCGGGGAAAGGACTCATTCGTCGGAGGGCCGGCATACTACATCCGCAAGGGGCTGCACAACAAATGGTTGTCTGCTGTGTTCGCTGTCCTGATCACCATGACGTTCGGGCTATCCTACAATTCCATCCAGAGCAACACGATATCCGGGGCCATGGACACGGCTTTCGGAATCGACCCGCTCGTCACGGGCATAGTCCTGACCGTGATCTCGCTTGTCGTAGTCTTCGGAGGAATCAAGAGGATAGCCGCAGTCAGCAGCGTGATCGTGCCGGTCATGGCTATTGGATATTTCATCCTTGCGCTCTGGGTTGTAATCAGAAATCTAGGGGGGATGCCGGACATCCTGAAGCTGATCGTAGAGAACGCTTTCGGGTTCAGGCAGGCTGCCGGCGGAACGCTCGGCGCGGCGATGATGAACGGCATAAAGAGGGGGCTCTTCAGCAACGAAGCCGGAGAGGGTTCCGCCCCGAACGTGGCTGCCACGGCAAAGACATCGCACCCCGTAAAGCAGGGACTTATCCAGGCGCTAGGAGTTTTCACCGACACGCTGCTCGTCTGCAGCTGTACGGCTTTCATCATCCTTCTGAGCGGGCTCTACAACGACGGGGGTGCGGACGGAATAGCCCTGACTCAGAGAGCGTTGCAGTCGGAAATCGGAGCCGTCGGGCCCATATTCGTAGCTTTCGCGATACTGCTTTTCGCATTCAGCAGCATCATCGGGAACTATTACTACGGCGAGGCGAATATCCGCTTCCTGACCGGGAACAGGCACATAATGAACATCTACAGGCTGCTTTCCGGCGGAGTCATGGTCATGTTCGGGGCGCTGGCGGACCTTTCGCTGGTATGGAATCTCGGAGACCTTTTCATGGCGCTCCTCACCGCCTGCAACCTTTCCGCCGTCATTCCGCTCAGCCACTATGTTTTCCGCCTGCTGGACGACTACAGGGCGCAGAAAGCAAGAGGCCTCAACCCCACGTTCCACAAGTCTACTCTTCCCGAGATCCAGGACGAGATTGAATGCTGGGAATAAGGGCTATGAGATAGCCTATCAATGAGACAGTTACGGCAGTCGCAATTACGTCCCCTGCCCTCAGCACAACAGGATATGGAGCTGCGGCGAATGTCCCCGGCATCCGTATGAATCCGAATTTCAGCTGAAGAAGTACGACAGCGAGCCCGATCACGACTCCCGCTGCCATTCCCAGCATGGATACCATCCATCCCTCAAGCACGAATATCCTCCTTGTAAGCGAAGGAGTTCCGCCCATCGCATGGATCGTCCTGATGTCTTCCTCCTTCTCGATCATCAGCATCTGCAAGCTGCCGAATATATTGAAAGCCACTATGACTATGACGAATACCAGAATCATGAAGACGGAGATTTTCTCCCATCGCATCATCCTGTAGAGAGATTCGTTCTGCTGCCAGCGGTCGCGGACCGCGTATCCTTCCCCCAGCCTCTCCCTCAGGCCGGAGATCATTCTCCAGATTTCCTTCTTTCCCGTTCCTTCGACCATCCTTATTTCGACCGCCGAGACTTCGTCCCCGAGGCCGACAAGCTCCCGCATGGTCTCGACAGGGATTATCATCGTCCTGCCGTCCATGTCCGTACTGACAGAGAAAATGCCTGACGGCCAGACTTTTGCGCTCCGAAGAGACGACGCCGGGTCCGAAGGCGAGAAGCGGCCCTCTCTGTCGGGATAGTGGATCGTGATGCCGCCGATGAAACGAGGAGATGCCTGCAGCTTCGAGGCGAGCCCCCTTCCGAGCACCGTCAGCGGAATATCCCCTTTGTGGAGAGAAAACTCCCCCTCAACGATATTGTTCAGCAGAGGAGATTACTTCTCCATCACATCATCCACCCCGACAGCCCTGGCGACCGCGTTCCTTCCGTTGTATGTCACGTAGACATTGTCTTCGACTATGCCGCTTATCGACCCCACGCTCGCC
>CAYTXA010000201.1:0-1649 GCA_964440865.1 uncultured Muribaculaceae bacterium
GCGCCGCTCCAGCTGTGCCGGGCAAGCTCTTTGCCGTTCGAAGCAAAAATTGCCGTAAAGCTGTACTCCGCGCCGTAGCTCACATCCAGGGTCGTCGCCTCACCGGCCGTCAGCACAGCGGGGCGGATACAGAGCCCCTGCGGTGCATAGCTGCCCGAGGGTGTCTCCTGATCGTTACTGTCGGCGGGCTCGTACCACCAGCTCGGGTTCGATGGCTCGGCATGCACACCGATACGCACCGAGGCCGAAATGCGCACGCTTTTCTCTCCCGTGGTCAGGCTGTGCTGCACAACCAGCACTGAGGGGCTCGGCGTGCCGCTGTAGTTTTCGCCGTTTATCTTTGTCGTGCCGGACCAGCTCATCGAGCAGCTTGCCGCGGCGTCGGTGTTGTCCGTCGGCGTCACCGTGATACCGACGCTGCCGTTTGTGCTTGCTCCCCCAGCGCCGAAATAGTTCATATTGACCGCGCCGAAGGTCACCGTTGTCTGTCCCGTCGCCTGGTCCAGTGCGAGCTCATAGGGGATATGAACGGTCGTATCCCACCAGTTGTTGATATGCAGATAGACGCTCAGCTCCGCCATGTCTCATCCTCCCACATATATGATATCCAACCTTGTCCCCTCCACGCTGCTTCTCATCTGCCAGGATACGCCGAGCTGCAGGCTCTGCTCGACAATGATGTTCGCAACGTGCAGCATGCCGTCGAGACTGGAAAACCAGCCTTTCTTGGCCCCGTCGATCCAGAACTGCCAGCCTGTTGAGGTATACAGCCCGAAGGTCTGTCCGCTTGCAAGCTCATAATAGGTATAGCCGTCCTCCCCTGTCTGTGTCACGCCGGTGAAATGCAGGTTCTGGCTGATGGCGATACCGGTGACGACGGTGCCCGGATGCTCCGGGTCCTCAATCATTCCGCGGCGGATCTCGCCCCGGATGGCCGTGGTATAGTGTTGCAGGAGGGCAAGCTTGTCCTGCGCCGAAGCGATCTCCTCCCGATAGTCATAGCTCTCCACGATTCCCCTGGCCGTGGTCTCGATCTGGGTGCGGATCGTCTCTTTGTACTGGCCGAACTCCGATTCCGCCACATAGAGAGAGCGCAGCTCCTCGATCCGTCGGTCGTACTCGGCTGTCACATGGTCGGCGGTCTTGATGATCAGGCTCTTGAGCGCCACGGCCTGGTCGCGAATCTGCTCGACGGTCTCGCGGTCGTGTAAGGCGGCCTCCTCCCCGGACCAGAATGCGCTCGTGCTCTGCCGCACGGCCGCGCTCTCGACCTGTTCGAGACCGCGCACCAGCCGCACCAGGTATTCCCGCAGCTCCGCAAGCTGCGCACGCTCGCTGCCGCGCAGTACCGGCGGCAACTCGGAAAAGCCCGCCATCAGACGTCACTCCCCTTCTCCAGAATACGCGTGACCGAGAAGAGTTTGATATTGCCCCGGCCCGACAGCCCCAAGCTCTTATGGTCGCAGCGCCCCTGCTGCACCGGCATCGTTACGGTACCGGTGCCGTACTTGGCATTGAGCTGGTCGTCGATCTGCTGCATGAGTTCCTTGCGGGCTTCAAACTTCTTGCGGTCGTGGTCGCGGATGATGTAGCTCATCGTAGCGTGCTCGACATTGCCTTGCAGGGAGAGCAGGTGATAGAAGCCCTGA
>CAYTXA010000201.1:1659-2839 GCA_964440865.1 uncultured Muribaculaceae bacterium
CGGTGCCGATCGGTGTGAAGTGCCCGGCGCTCTCCCATACGCCAGAGCTGTCATACTCCACCTCCATGCAGATCGTGGCTCCGCTCTCAGCGCGCAGCCGTAGGTTATAGCGCGAGAGATACTTGCTGTCCGGGTACTGGCAATACAGGATCCCGCTCTCGGCCAGCCATTCGCGTGCGCCCTCGCTCTCGCCCCCGGCTTCACCGTTGAGATCCCAGAGCTCGTTGCCGATCAGGGCCAACAGGCTGTCGTCGATCGCTTCAAACTGCCGCACATGCGTGCTGTTTACATGCATCCACAGCGCACGCGCGGTGTCCAGACAGAAAAGCTGCCATTCTCCCAGCGCAGAGCGCATCGAAAGCCAGTAATTGCTGCCAAACACGCCGCCTACCGCCTCACTGTAACGCTCATCGCCGAGTGCGTCCGAAACGCTGCTTGGAAAACCGCCCTGATAGGCACAGACCTCGCTGCGCGCTTTGTAGTAGAGCGTCTCGCCGACGATGGCAAGACTTCTGCTGCTGCCCTGCTGCACGCCGCGCGCCGGGAGCTCCGCGACCTGGTGCGCCCCCTCGCGCGAGGGGGTGATCGTGTGGATGCGTTCCTCCTTAAAAAAGGTCGGACTGCCGAGATAGTTGATGCAGCCTGTCCACACGCCGTCCGAGCCGACCGAGGCGCGCCAGGAGTCGGTCGACAAGCCAAGATACTGATTCCAGTTTTTAAAGTCGCCAAGCGCGCAGCAGCAAAGCTCGTTAAGGTTGCGCTTGCCATCGCTGCCGTAAAAGCAGCCCCAAAGGCGGTTCTGGCACTCGCAGACAAAGTCGAGCGTTGGCACCGTGCGATCGAGCGAAATCGTATCCCTGGGATTTTCCACGGTCTCAGCCGCAATGCCGACAACAACCAGCCAGTCGTTTTCTCTCCCCGCCTCGCCGCCGAGCGCATAGAGCACCTTGTTGCCGTTCAAATCCCTGAGCGCCGCGCCGGAGAGAGTTACGCCGTCGTGCTCGCCAAAGAGGCGTTTGAGCTGTCCCTGCGTCGTAAAGCTCAATTTCGTGAACACCGTCTGCACGGCGATCCACATGGCTGTCACGTCGTCGTACTGCTTGAGCTGCCGCGCGGCAGAATCGAGCCACAGCTCCCCGCTCTCGGGCGAGTCCGGGGCCAGTGCCTGCACCGTCACGTG
>CAYTXA010000202.1:0-2811 GCA_964440865.1 uncultured Muribaculaceae bacterium
CGCATTCCTACCCGGAGGGACCTCCGCATCAGAAAACCGAAGAACTCTCGTCTTTGGCTTCCCCATCGAGGCGGCGCTCGATTTCGATCAACTCTACCGCCGATCCATCCATTGGCTCTTGGAGAAGTAGTTAGTCGTTCTTCACTTCGATGTAGAGTTCGCCATAGGCATAACTGAGGCCAACTTCAGCGATCTTCTTGCTTTTTCCGAACTCGACAAAGATTAGTCAAACAGCACCCCGGGGTTCATTCTTGCGGGGCTTTTCCATTCGATGCCGCGTTTAACGAGCGCATCGCGTTTGGCGGCCCAATAGGCAAAGCAGAAACCCATACCGCGCGGTACGTCATTCAGATGCTCATACACCTCTTTCTCTGCCTCATCAATGAGCTCTTCATAGGCCTGCGTCCACTCGACGGGGTCATGCTTGAGATGTCCGGACGGGATAATATCGTTCCATCGTTTTTCATCCGCCGCCTGTATGTTCGCACGGAGCGTCTCGGCCTGCTTCCGGAGGTTCTCGCGCAACTCGTGGTCCTCGTCATCCAGGAGATGTTCCACCTGCTGCATCTTCTCCAATGCGGCTTCCTTGAGTTGCAACGCCAGCCGGGGATGGTCAGTCAGCCAGTCTGCCATACGCATTGCGGCTACACATAGATACTCCCACCCTTCCGTGCCGTCTTGGTACGCACGAATCTCATCTAACACCTCCCTTGCCATGAGGGTGATAGGAGTAGGATCTTCCTGGTTCTGCACGATCTGTTCGGCTTGGCGGGGGTACTCGTTGCACAGACGAGCATATTTATCCAATTGGGTTTCCATAAGGCATTATTGTTGGTCAAATAGTTTCTCACATGCATCGCGGTCAGTAGCCTTGGCGGGGCGGTAGGAGATGTTGCTGACGGATGAGTCGGCACGCATCTCCGCGATGTTCTCCAATACCTCCTGCTCGGTGAGCCAACCGTAGATAGTCTGCTTGGCGTCTTCCTGCGTGAACGTCACCTCCCAGCATTGTTTCTGCGGCGCATAGGGCTTCTTGCTCACTTTCATGTCATAGAGCACGAACTGACCGGAACGGGTGTCCCCGGGCTCGAGCCAGAAGACGAGCGAACGGCAGTTATTGATCGGGACGGTGAAGGTCTGCGGCTCCATGCGGTTGGTCAGTTCGATCTGCTTGACTAGACGCTTGTCGGCGATGACATTGAGGCGGAACGGATGGTCTTTGCGTTCGCCGAGGTTAACAAGTTTGTCCACTTCGTCCCAGTACTCCGCTTTGTTGGCGATAGAGAAGGTGCAGCTCTGGTATTCTCCGTAAGGATTGAAGGCGACTACAGATGCTTGCCCTTTGTTGTCGGGATTGATGAGTTTGAGAACAGCCAAGTCTCCTGCCAGCCCTGCACCTGCAGTGGTTCCTGTATAAGCTGCCATATCGCTCTGGCTGAGCGCTGATCCCGCTCCAACGAGGAACATGATGGCTGCGTCTGTCATGGTAATATCCTCGAACGCGAGCGGCACGTTTGCTTCAAGCATGACGCCTTTGCAGATTTGAGAACCGTCTTTCATATTGAAACAGTCCCGTTTGGTGCCGCCGGGTTTGAAGCAGTCGTTGAAATCGAAGTTGGTGAGTGAGGAGAGATACCGTCCCACGTAGTGGAAATACGGTCGCTGGCAGAGGTCAATGAGGTCTGCTTCCTCAGGGAAGTCAGGATATTCGTGGTAGAAAAGGTCGTTCTTGACCGGTTTGCCGCGGTAGAGGGCTATATCTCCCACACCGATGAAACATTGTTTTTGTTTCTTGTTGCCGGGCTTGGCGAACCGAAGTGTGTGGCATTTGTTGACAGGCACCTCGAAGTATTGGTTCGGCCAGGTGCAATGAATCACCGTGTCGAAGATGAGTTGATTGTCTGCATAGATACGGAGCCTGTCATCTTCCAGCACACGCCTGTTGGTGAGCATACCGGCATAGAAGGATATGTAGTCGAATTCGCCCGCGAGGTCGAAGGTGGCGTAAGCATCTATATTATCGTCGAATAAAGTGGCACCCGAGGCGAGTATCAGTCCCTCGGAGAATTTCTCGCCTCCCATGGAGAAGGTGATAAAGGACGATTCGCCGGTAAAGAGCGTGTTCTTGGCTTTTGCCACGCCCCGCACCGAGTACGGCAGTATATTCGTCATCAGCGAAGCAGGGGATTTGAGTTTGGCTACCTGCTCCTTGTTGATATTCGCCAGCCCTTCTTGCGGCACGGAGGTGTCTCCCACGGGATACGCATATATATCCACCGCGCCGAAGGTAATAGAGCCGAGGAAGTCACTGGAGCGCAGTTCGCAGGAGAAACAGACGCTCTCCTGTCCCTTGACATCCACGACGACTTGCCGCGGCAGGTCGGTCTGGCGTACAATCTCCTCATAGAGAATCTTTTTCTTGTCGCCGTAGATGACGAGCCAGGCGGAGGTGTTGGAACTCTGGTTGTCGCGCGGCCCGACGATGAAGGATAGTTTCTCGTAGCGTTTGCCCAGCCAGAAATAGGAGTAGTAGGACGGATTGCCGATGAGTTTCTGGTCCGAGGTGAACTGAAGGCCGCTGGTGAACTCATGACGGGCCATGCTGATGCTCTCCTCGACGTTGGGGTACTCCTCCAGCGAGTCCGGGGCTTTGTCCTTCGATTGGATAGTCTGTATCTGCCCGCTGGTATAATAAGGGATGAGTTGTTCCACGAGTTTGAGTTTGCCCTGCGGATAGGTCACCGGCCGTTTGGGTTGCACTATATTCGCTCCTTCATTCCATAGCTGGGCGTATGCTAGCGCGAGGTCAAT
>CAYTXA010000203.1:0-2797 GCA_964440865.1 uncultured Muribaculaceae bacterium
CTTGCCTACGCATAAGCCCATGCTCAACCATGCCCACAGCCCTGCGTCCAGGCTCTCACTCGGCTTCGGCCTGACATCTTTGCGGCGTGGGACTTTCTTACGGCGGCAGGGTGTGGCAGGTGCTCCTGGCTTCGGCTGGCCTGCCTGTCCGGCGGCAAAGCGCCTATGCTGCGGAACTCGCAGTTTTAGCCGCTCCGCGCTAACCTGCTCGGACAGTCCTCGCATTCCGGCTGACGCCGGACCGGCGCTTTGCCCTGCCGGCCATGCACGGGCTGCGCACCTCGCTTGCGCTCGGTACGCACCCGACCGGCCATCCTTGCAAGGTCGCACCCCGCCACTCCCTGCCGCCCGCCGATTGCTGCCATGAATTTGTGGCAAGCGCTTCGCCGCTTGTACCAGCCTTTCCTTCACCTTTTTCTCACCTTTTTCTTCACCTTTTTCTTCACGCTCTTCCCTTCCCTTCACCCTCTTCCCTTCACCCTCTTCCCTTCACCCTCTTTCCTTCACCCTCTTCCCTTCACCCTTCTCCTGAACCTCTCTTACTTGGCAGAGGGTTCTACCATTTGCGCGAGAATAACGATTTAACTTCGCTCGAATGGCCGGAAATCATGCCAGGTAAGCGGGAAAATGCCCGAAAATACTCTCACCTGGTCGGAAAGTTTGCCATTCGCGCGAGGATAGGTCAGAGGAGTCGCATTTAAATCCTTTTCCGGCAACTTGGACTGACCCTGGGGCCGGATGAGGGTACGATTTCGGCCTTTTTTGTTCCCTGCTCTGACCTTCGGGTCAGAGGAAGTAGCACCTAAAACCTTTTCGTGCTCTTTCGTCCTGCCCTGGGGTCGGACGAATGCACGTTTAAAACCTTTTCGTGCTCTTTGCTCCGATCCTTAGCCGACCCAAGGTGCAGGAGGATGCACCGTCCGTCGGAAAACGGCAGGGAAAGCCGCTCCAAGGTACAAGACGGCGCACGTTCGCGCGGGAAATGTCGGGAAAAACCGCTCCAAGGTCCACAAGGGTGTATGTTCGCGCGGGAAATGTCGGGAAAAACCGCTCCAAGGTCCACAAGGGTGTATGTTCGTGCGGGAAATGGCGGGGAAAGCCGCTCAAAAGTGCAAGGGAATGTCCCGTCCGTCGGAAAAAAGCCGGAGGAAGTCGCCTGAATGTACATTACGGAGCACTTATGGGCGGGAATGACGCCTTGGAGAGGAGGGTGCTCCTGGCCTCGCTAGAAGATCTTGTGCTTGGAGGTGGTGGGGATGAAATCCTTGAGGTAGAATGGCTCGAAGTAGGCGACGTCTTTCCAGTCCTTTGCCTCGAAAGCCTTGAGCGCGGGCTTCGCCATGGCTCTTGCGGATGGGCAGGCCTGGACAAAGCTGGCATTCGGGGACTTTATCACTCCGGAAGCCTTCTCCGCACCGTCTCCTATGAAAAGTACCTTTCCGCCGGAGAGCTCAGAGGCATAGCTGCTCTCGTCGAGGACCTTCGGCGCGACAGGGACAACAATCTCTCCGTCAGCGGAATACACAGCAGTGTAGACCTCCATCCTCCTGGCATCGATCATCGGCACGATATACCTGCAACCCTCTGGGAGACCGTTCTCCCTAGCCTGCCAGACCAGTGTTTCGAGCGACCCTACTGCCAGAAGCGGGATGCCGGCGCCGAAACAGAGACCCTTCGCGGTCGACACGCCCACACGGAGCCCGGTGAACGACCCCGGACCCATGCTGACACACACGGCATCGCAGCCGGAGACCTTCAGCTTGTTCTCCTCCAGAATCTCCTGCACCATGGGCGCAAGCCGCGAAGCGTGGACACGCCCGTCTTCTTCACGATAGCTGACAATCTTGCCGTCCACGGCGAGGGCCGCGGAGCAGAGCGCGGTCGAAGTCTCGAGAAGGATTATCCTGTTCATTTTGCTGCAAATAGTTCTTTGATGTAGGGGTAGACTGTAAGGGCAAGATCCTTGAGCGGTCCGTAGAAGAGGGACGAGGCGAGATAGTCGTTGCTGACAAGGTGGAACTTGACATTGAGAGAGTCGAAAAGGAGCACCAGAACTCCCAGGATCAGGAACACCTTCACGAATGCCAGCACAATGCCCAGCAGCCTGTTGAGCCACCCCAGCATCGCGATTTTCACAACAGAAGTGAGCGCTTTCCCTAGCATCTGTGCCGCCATGAGCCCTATCGCCAGGAGGATGACGAACACGATGATCTTGACCGGTTCCTGGGGCGATTCGACGTAGGGATCAAGCCATGATGCGATGGCAGTCGAAAAGTGGAATGCGAGCCATACGCCCAGGATTATTCCCAGAATGTTGGCCGCCATCTGCAGGAAACCCCTCGAAAATCCCTGGAATATCGCAGGGACAAAACACAATATGATGATGATATCCAGAATATTCACTTTTGATAAGAATGACGAAATAGTTATCTTTGCAAATCTATGCAAAAATAGACAAAAAAGATGACATATAAGGAAAACAAGGAACTGGATCTCGTAGCAATAGGAAAAGAGATCCTCTCCAGATGGCAGAAGAACCATGCCTTCGAGAAGTCGCTCACCCTGCGGGACGGAGCGCCTGATTTCGTTTTCTTCGAGGGTCCGCCTTCCGCCAACGGCAAGCCCGGAATCCACCACGTGATGGCCCGCTCGATCAAGGACGCCATCTGCCGCTACAAGACGCAGACAGGATACAGGGTAGAGCGCCGCGCCGGATGGGATACCCACGGACTGCCCGTGGAGCTCGGCGTGGAGAAGAAGCTCGGCATCCACAAGTGGGATATCGGCACGAAGATTA
>CAYTXA010000204.1:0-2627 GCA_964440865.1 uncultured Muribaculaceae bacterium
CATCAGGAGTACTGTCAGTATATATCTTAGTTGTTTCATTTCTTTGTAGAATAGTTATAGTACGTCTGCAATGAAGTGGAACACGCCGTCGCTGAAGATAAGCGGCAGGTAGTCGTAGTCGGGGATGACGTTCACCTGCTGGCTCTCGACACCTGTCTGTAGGTCCTTGGTCTTGACGCTCAGGGCCGAGCCGTTGTCATAGACATTCAATACGTATGATTTGCCCACCGTGGGAGTGTCGCCGCTGTTGTCCATGATCTGCACGGTCTCCAAACCTCCATTCTCCAGACCGGTGGTTGTCTCGCCCCATCCTAAGTAGGGATAGTTGGAGATGACGGCAGTGGACAAGGGTACGAAGTAGCGCACAAGGTAGTAGCGCAGCGCCTGCTGGTCGGTGACGGTGACCTTGTCGAAGAAATTGGCATCGTCGGCAGCGGTACCAGCATCAACAGTGATGCCCGGTATGCGTCCTTCGACGATGGCCTTGGTGATGGCACTGGTCTTGGGTACGAAGGTCAGGCAGTTCTCGGCCACGAAGGTGGAGGCGAGGTTACCGCCAGAGAGCACGCGGGCCTCGGACAGCAGGTTGTACCAGCCGTAGAAGTCAGAGGTCTTGTCGGTGTTCTGGTTGGTAATCAGTGCGTAGAACGCCAGTGTTTCGGTCGTTGAGTTGTAGTTGCCGGGGAACAGCAGGTCGTCGTAGGTGTAGGCATGGCCGTTGGTCCATCCGTCCACGTCGCCGCGATAGTCCAGCGGGGTGAATGCAGCCCAGATGTCTGCCTCGGTGGCAGTATTGGCTGCGTACTTCAGTGACTTCAGGTACTGGATGCTGTTGGTGATCTTACCGTTCTTGACGTACCAGTAGACCTTCATCGGTGCCGACTGCATGGTGGCGAAGACGGCTGGCTGGCTGTTGGTCAGAGGCAATTCAGTCACGTTGTCGAAGGCCTGTACAGCATGTGCGTTGACGTAGTTGGTCACCATGCTACTGCCTAATGCTACAGGAGTTTCGTCAGTCAGTTCCTGCTTCATAATAGTTGCCGGTGACGTCTTCGATACGGTAATGTGCAGGTCACTGTTCTCCAACTGGTCGTTGTCGGGATAGAGCATGATGTAGCTGATGTTCTCCATGCTCAGTGTCTTGTCCATGCTGGCACCATTGGCTGCTGTCGACGAAATCATAGTACCGAAGGTGCTGTACTTCTTATATTGATAGGCAGGTCCTGTCACGGAATTAAAGGCTGCCGGCGGTGTGAGTACGGAGCATCCGTATAGCACGCCGTTGGAGCAGATGATGCGGTCCTCCTGTGGCACTTCCTCAGTGTCGAAGCGAATGGTGTTGCCCTCGGAGTCCTGAATTTTTCCCTCTTCTATCTCCTGTGGGAAAATCATGCTCTGGTCCTTGTTGGAACTGGTCTCCTGGAAGATGCTGTGTGTCAGCAACTGAATCATCTGGTTCGACGGAACATCGTCGAGACTCTCGTAGCCGCCCACCTTCCAGTATTCCTCGAAAAAGTTCTCAATGGCCTGGTCTGTTGGAGCGAAGATGCTGTACGTGCGGTGGGAGAGGGTGGTCATCTGCTTGTAGTCGTCAATGGGCCACTCGTTGGCAATGGCGGGCAGCGAGCCGAACGACATGGTCCACAGGCCTGTGGTCTGCTGTTCGTCGGTGGCGAAGTCGCTGGTCAGGTCGTCCGACTTGGTGTAGGTCTTGTACTGGTCGTAGTAGGAGACGAACCTGCTGTACTTGTCGCTCTTGGTCAGTTCAGTGTAGATGGTCTCCAGAGGACGCAGTACGCGGTCAATCTTGTAGATGTAACCATTGTTGGCAATGCCGTAGTGCTCGTTGTTGGCTCCGACGCCCGCATATTGGGTTACGTTGGCGTTGGCCACCTGGAAGCCTCCGTCGCCGTTCCACCCTGTTTCGGGATAGAAGTAACTGTAGTTCTGCTCGGCATCGATGCCCTTGGTGCGGAACATCATGTAGGAGAATACGGGGATGAAACGGTCGGGGTGGTAGACGTAGATGTCCTCGTAGGTCGTTGTGGTTGTTCCGTCGCCGTTGTCAGTCACTACTTCGCGCTGTGTCTTCTCTACGGCGTCCTGACTGCGGGTGCGGAATTTATAGTACAATCCGGCCTTCTTGGAAAGTTCCTCAGTTGTGGCACCATCGCCCTCGGAAGGGCGGAAGTTTATGAGTTTGTCCTTGTCGTAGGAGTAGTAGAGCATGTGGAAACCGATGAGTTTCTTGATCTCGTCTACCGACAGGTCGGTGATGTCCTGTACCTGATAGGTGTCCTGCAGGTAGGTCTTCATGGCATTGTCATCGGGAGCCATCACGGTCAGGATGGCCTTGCCGTTGAGGATAGGTGTATAGCCTATCTTTTCAACGCCTTTCAGGAACTGGCTGTAGTTGCCCTCACTCTGCATTTTCTCGTAAATCGAGCCTTGTATCCACGAGGGGGTCTCAAAGTACTCGTCCATGTCAGAACATGATGGCAGCAACAGTGTTGAGGCCAGCAGCAACGCCACAGTCCTCGCCGTCATTTTAATTCTTCTCATATATTGTTTGATTAGTCATTAGTAGCAAGACTGGTAAGTAGCTTGACAATTATTCATGCAAATAT
>CAYTXA010000205.1:0-2626 GCA_964440865.1 uncultured Muribaculaceae bacterium
AGGACTGTGAGCCATGGATATGCGAAAAGATTGTCTTCCAGCATCTTCTCTCGCCATCGATGCTGTGCATTCTGCCCCTTCAGGACTGGTTCTCGCTTGACGGGGAGATCCGCTATCAGGGCGACCCCGCCGACGAAAGGATCAATGACCCTTCGAAGTCTCGCTTCTACTGGAGATACCGCATGCACCTGACACTCGACAGGCTGCGGGGCGAAAACGGATTCAATTCCCGTCTGCTGGCGCTTGTACGCTCTTCAGGAAGAGGGTAGGGACTAGTCCTTTTTCTTCCAGAGGACGACCTTGTCCCCCTTGTGAAGCCATTCGCCGGGGAACGCGATGGAACACTTGGCTCCTTTCCCTGCAACGGGGACAATCCTGTCGTCCATCCTGATTCCTTCGGCCTTGAGCTCCACTTCTCCGGTTGTCGTGCCGATGACCATGATGTCGTCTCCTTCCCTGATCTCATAGGACTCGACCGAGATTTCCGCTACCTGGAGCTTTGAGAACCAGTCTGTTACCTTGCCGACATAGACCTTGACCCTTGTTGCCTGGGACCCGTAGACCTTCGCCCATTCGATGGTGTCCGCTCCGAGGTAGTATCCGCTCCAGAATCCGCGGTTGAACACCTCCGAAAGGGAATCCTTCAGCCTGGCGGTCAGCTCAGGAGTATATGTCCCCTCGCATACCGCGTCCGCCGCCTCCCTGTAGCAGGCAGTCGTCTTGCGGACGTATTCCGCCGAGCGGGCCCGGCCCTCGATCTTGAAGACCTTGACCCCGGCCTCTATGAACTTGTCCATGAACTCGATGGTACACAAGTCCTTGGGCGACATGATGTACTTGTTGTCGATTGCGACCTGGTGCCCCGTCTCGAGGTCGGTGAGCTCGTAGGAACGCCGGCAGGCCTGGAGACATGCGCCTCTGTTGGCAGAAGAGCCGTAGAGGTGGTAGCTCATGTTGCACTTTCCCGAGATCGCCATGCAGAAGGCCCCGTGGCAGAACATCTCGATCCTCATCAGCTTTCCTCCCGGACCTCTCAGGTCTTCGGCGACGATTCTGTCGTGGATCTCCTTGACCTGGGAAAGGCTGAGCTCGCGGGCGAGCACGACCACGTCGGCGAACTGGGAGTAGAACTTCAGGGCTTCATAGTTGGAGATGCTGAGCTGGGTCGAGATGTGGACCTCGAGCCCTATCTGGCGGCAGTACGTGATCGCTGCCATGTCGGAAGCGATGATCGCATCGATTCCTGCAGCCTTGGCCGCATCGAGAGTCCTGTGGGCAGGCTCTATGTCTTCCCCGTAGAGTATGATGTTGAGTGTCAGGTACGTCCTGACCCCTTTCTCATGGCAGATCCTGACGATTTCGGGCAAATCTTCCGCCGTGAAATTGTTGGCGGAGCGCGACCTCATGTTGAGGTGTCCCACTCCGAAGTAGACAGAATTTGCGCCTCCCTGAAGCGCTGCGGTCAGGCATTCGAAATTGCCTGCCGGCGCCATTATTTCCAGCTCGTTCTTTTCCATCGTCACTTGTTGCGCCTTACGAGGTTGTAGGCGAAGCGGCGCAGGGCCTCGAAGCGGACTCCGTCGCAGGCCTTGCCTGCATAGCCGAGGGCTATGTCGCTGTAGCGTACGATCTCGGAGAGAGCCTCCTCGCCTACGTCCAACTTGTCATAGAACCCCCTGACTTTCTCTATCTTGGCAGCCCTCTCCTCAGCTGTGGAAATGGGCATCGACAGGGCCTCGAGCAGGGCAGCCTTGGTTTCCGGGTCAGCCTTCTCCAGGGCCTTTGTAGTCAGCCAGCACTTCTTGTCGAGGCAGATGTCTCCTCCGATCGGCTTTCCGAGGGTCTTCTCCTCTCCGTATGCATCGAGATAGTCGTCGCAGATCTGGAAGGCGAGCCCGACGTTGTAGCCGTACTGGTAGAGGTTGTCGCAGTCCTCCCCGCTTGCCCCGGCAATCAGGGCTCCGAGCTTCGCGGCGCATGCGACCAGGACACCGGTCTTCAGCCCTATCATGTTGATATACTGGTCCATGGATATTTCCCTCGTGTGTTCGAAATCCATGTCGTATTGCTGCCCGTCGCAGACCTGGGCAGCCGTTTTCGTGAAGAGGGCGAGTACCTGCGGGAGCACCGCCTTCGGCGCCATCGCCATCCTGCGGTAGCTGTCAATGCACATCGCATCTCCGGAAAGCACGCCGCTGTCCTCTCCCCACTTCTTCCACACTGTCTCCTTTCCTCTGCGGAGAGGGGACCTGTCCATGATGTCGTCGTGGATCAGCGTGAAGTTGTGGAAAACTTCCAGGGCTGCCGCCGGCTGGCAGATGCTCTCGTCGATATCCTGCCTGTAGAGCAGGTATGTCAGAAGGCAGAGTCTCGGGCGGATACGCTTTCCTCCGATGGAAATCATGTAGCGGAGCGGATCGTAGAGACCTTCAGGTTCAGCCTGGAATTCGATATTGTCGAAAATATCCGAAAGGATAGAGTCCAGTTGCTTGTCGAGATTCATGATTGACATGTGATTTGACGGCAAAGATACCAAGAAACTGAAGGGAAATCAATAACTTTGCGCGCGAAGGGAAAATGGCACGCAACGATAGCTACATAAGGACAGGCACTGCTACGGTCACGC
>CAYTXA010000206.1:0-2606 GCA_964440865.1 uncultured Muribaculaceae bacterium
CGGATATGCGCCCACTCCGATGCAGAAGTAGCGCTTGGGGTCGTCCTCGTTGCCGAAAGAACGGATTGCGCGTACAAGCCCGTCCGTGTGCAGGAATCCGCCCGGCGTAGCCACGAAATGCGATTCTCCCGGTTCAGGGTCGCCGCGCAGGGCCAGAAGATTGTCTATGCCAATGAACTTGAA
The DNA here is from genome assembly GCA_964440865.1 of uncultured Muribaculaceae bacterium. GTDB lineage: Bacteria > Bacteroidota > Bacteroidia > Bacteroidales > UBA932 > Cryptobacteroides. Next base: position 184 of record CAYTXA010000206.1, read on the forward strand.
GTCATAGAGCTGACGCTGGATCTCGTCCGAAGTCCATCCGCCGCAGATAATGTGAGGAACGACCTCGACATCGGGATAACGCGTCAGAATCGCGGTGCAGACCGCATTCTGGCTCACGTTCCGGATCATGAGGTGGCGGCTCTGGGTCCCGTCCGGTTCCGTGCGGAAAACGTATTCGTTGCGGTGGCTCGTGACATTGAGGAACGCAGGCCCGAACTTCATGAAGGGGTCTATGCTGCTGATCAGCTCCTCCTGCGTCAGTCCCTTGGCGGGAGGCACTATCTCGATCGAAAAACCAGGCTTGCCGGCGTGCTGCCGGATTATATCTATGACTTTCATTGTTCTACTGCATTAGATGGCCGAGGAAACGGCGGGTTTCCTCGGGGGAGAAGCCGCGTACCTTGGCATAGGAGCGGATATTTTCTTCGCTCAGATGATGGATCTCCGGATAGCAGGCTTCCGGATGGGCGAATACGAGTCCGCAGATACTCGCCTCCGGAATCATGGCATAGCTTTCGGTCAGCCTGATTCCGAGCCTATTTTCCGCATCCAGGGCGGAGAGTATCTCCCGCTTGAGCGTATGGTCGGGACAGCTGGCATATCCGGCCGCAGGCTTTATGACCTTCACTTTCGGGTCGCCTATCATTTCCTTCAGGAAGTTGTCCAGCCACTCCGAGCAGGCTTCCGCAAGCGTGACCTGGAGAGCATGCGTCACCAGATCCTTTTCGGAGGAAGACGGGGCGTTGTCATGGACGGAAATCGCAAAGATTCCGGCGAAAGACTCGATTCCGGTGCTCCCGTCCGGCACGAAATCGCAGAGCGACTGCAGGGCACCGTCCTCCTGCCTCATCATCGGAAGACGCAGGAATTCTTTTCCACCAGGCTTCCTGTCCCGGAAGACAATAGTGTCATTTTCCGAATGGCAGTCAGCGTATTTTGCTGATACTCTTACTATTACGCTATGGCTTTCCTCGTACTGGCAAAGGAGACGCTTTCCCTCTTCGAGCGTTTCCCGGGCCTCCGGAGGCATCTCGCCGGAGTACTTGAAACCACATACCAGGAGGAACATCCGCCAGTCCATGAAAGGGCGGAGTTCTTCTATTGCAATCTCTTTCCCGTCAAAATCCGGAATCTTGTGGTAGAGTTCCTTTCCCAGGAAACTCTCTGCCGGGAAAGGCTTTCTTTCAGTATTCTTCAGCCCCGAAGAAGCGGGCCGATTGTCGTGCAGGTCCCGCAGTTCCCGCAGTTTCTGCTGGGCCTCATGCTGCTCCCTCTCGAACTCCTCGCGGGCAGGGGAGAGAGCCTTCTTGGCCATCACGGCTGTCATGGAGGCATCTCCTCCATAGAAAACATGCGGATAGAGGGGAGCGAGCTTTACGGCCGTGTGGAGAGCGGATGTGGTAGCCCCGCCTATGAAAAGAGGCAGGTCCATTCCTCGCCGCGTCATCTCGCGGCATATTTCCTCCATCTGGAACAGGGACGGGGTTATGAGACCGCTGACTGCGACAAGGTCGGCTCCTTCCTTCTGCGCAGTGTCGAGGATTGTCTCCTTGTCGACCATGACACCCAGGTCATGGACATCGAACCCGTTGCACCTCAGCACCATGGCCACAATGTTCTTTCCGATGTCATGAACATCTCCCTTGACCGTCGCAATCACGACGAGAGGGCGCGAGGAAGCTCCGCTGTCCTTTGAGGCATCCATCCACGGCTCAAGCACGTCGACAGCTTCCCTCATGACCTTGGCGGACTTGACGACCTGCGGGAGGAACATCTTTCCAGCGCCGAACCTGCGCCCGACTTCCTCCATCCCTGCCATGAGCGGCCCTTCGATGACCGAGACGGCATTGTCCCCATGGGCATGGAGGCATTCAATCACGTCGTCGGAAAGCGTGTCGCTGCCACCCCGGAGAAGAGCCCGCGAGAGCCTTTCCTCGACAGTCAGCCCTTCTGCTCCATTGCCGGAGGGTTTCGATGAGTCTGAGCCCGTATTTTCGGCCTTTGCGGCAGCCTCCGATGCCCATTCCAGCAGCCTCTCCGTCGCATCTTCCCTCTTGTCGAAGAGCAGGTCTTCGACGCGGGAACGGAGCTCCGGGTCGATGTCGTCATAGGGAACGAGCATTCCGGGATTCACGATGCCCATGTCGAGTCCGGCCTGCACTGCGTAGTACAGGAACACGGAATGCATTGCCTCCCTGATGACATTCTGCCCGCGGAAGGAGAATGAAAGGTTGGAAATGCCTCCGGAAGTGAGGGCTCCGGGCAGATTCTGCTTTTCCCAGCGTACAGCCTCTATGAAATCTATCGCGTACTTTGCATGCTCCGCAATGCCGGTCCCGACTGCCAGGACATTGTTGTCGAATATCAGGTCAGTCGGAGGTATTCCGGACTCAGTCAGCAGCTTGTAGGCCCTCGAGCAGATT
>CAYTXA010000207.1:0-2594 GCA_964440865.1 uncultured Muribaculaceae bacterium
CATCTGGCTGGTACCGGGAATGACGAGCAGAAGGAACACCACTACTCCCAAACCGCCGATGAAATGGGTCCTGCTCCGCCAGAAGAGAAGGGCCTTGGGAAGGGATTCGATATCAGAAAGGATGGACGCTCCGGTCGTCGTGAAGCCGCTCACGCTCTCGAACCATGCGTTAATGACGGTAAAGGGACCTCCCCAGAGCGCATAGGGCAGCATGCCGAATATGAACGACAGCACCCACGAGAGAAAAATTATCACGTAGCCCTCCCGGAGGGAAATGGCGGCGGTCTTGTTTACGAATATGAAAGGGAACACGCCCACGATGAACGTGAGCAGGAAACTGATGGACAGAGGAGCGAAAGCCGTATCCGCAGGGTCGAAAAGCGCTATGACCGCAGACAGGAACATGAAGAGCGCGTCCACGAGGAGGGCGTACCCGACATTACGGTTTACAGTACTCCAGTTCATTTGTCAGATTTGTCTGAACCGCGTCTCATTGCGGATATGCGCTTGCGCAGGATGCCATTTTCCGTAGCAATTTCCGAAATGCTCTCATTCAGCTCGTGCAGCTGGTCGTCTCCCGGGAAATCATAATTGTAGGGAGCATTGTTCGAACGGTACAGCCGTATTGAGTCGAGCATCCTGTAAATGGGACGGACATAATAAACCGAAATGAAGAACAGCAGCATGAGCAGAAGCAGGAGTCCCACCCCTACCGCTACGATTCCGGGAATGATGCTCCGGTAGAAAGTGCTCTCGAAAGTGCGTGAATTGTCTTCCAGATCCACGTAGATGGCTTCCGTGAGTTTTGCTATATCCTGACGGAGCCGCCTGTAGCGGGGCTGGAGCCTTTCGAAATACCAGGAACGCGTATCTATGAAATCGGAAAGAATGACATCCTGCAGTTCGAGGCTCGTGAGCATGTATGCCGAATAGGAATACTCCACCGAATCCGCCAGAGGCATAATGCCATTGGAAGAGAGCGAGGCGCGGAGGCTGTCGCAACGGGCGGTGAAGGCCGCTCCGTCGAAATCGGGCAAGGCCACGGAGCTTTCGTCTCCGACCAGCGCGAGTATGGCCAGATTGTATTCATTCGCCTGGTCGGCGAGTTTCTGGGCGACATTCACGCTGTGGATATTGTCGGCTATCATATCCGATACGTACGAGCTCATGCTCCTGTATTCCATGACCGAGATGATGCTGGAAACCAGCAGCACCACCCCGATAAGGCTGAGACTGAGGTCAAGCTTTGTACGCAGATTCAGTTTCATTTTTAAAATAATTCAATAAATATTTACAAATATAGCAATTAATTCGTAAATTTGTAAGCAAACCACATCCAATATGACCGACGAACAAAGGGGAATAATAAAACTGTGCATAAGTTCAGGCGCTTGCAGCATTGCCGATTTCAGCAAGAATCTCGGCATAAGCGTCCCTACGGCCACCAAGTTGGTGACCAATCTCATAGAAGACGGCTTCCTGCAGGATTGCGGTAAAGTCGGCACCAGCGGAGGCAGAAGGCCGAGCACGTTCGGCCTCAATCCCGATGCCGGGTATTTTGTGGGCGTCGATATTGCCCGCCAGCACTTCCACGTCGCCATTTCCGATTTCAAGGGAGAGATTATCTTCTATATCCAGGACATCCCGTACGTGCTTGAAGCCAACGCCGACAGCTTCCGCGGAATGTGCCGCAAGATCCGCGAACAGGTGGCATCCTCCGGAATCGAATGGTCCAAGATTCTCGGTGTCGGCATCAGCCTCACCGGACGCGTAAATCCCGAAAAAGGATTCAGCCTCTCCTACTTCGTCTCCGACGACATTCCCCTCAAGGATATCTTCCAGAGGGAACTGGAAGCCCCCGTTACCATAGAAAACGACTCCCGCGCCATGACCTATGGAGAATACATGTCCCTTGGCGGCAGCGGCGACGCCGACATGCTGTTCATAAATCTCAGCTGGGGGCTGGGCATGGGAATGATACTCGACGGGCACCTCTACTACGGCAAATCCGGCTTCTCGGGGGAAATAGGACACTTCCCCATGCTTGACAACAACATAATCTGCCGCTGCGGCAAGATAGGCTGCCTGGAGACCGGCGCGTCCGGCTCCGCCCTCACGCGATGGATAAAGGACCGCCTGAAAGAGGGGCGCCGCTCATCCCTGTGGCAGACCTACAGCGACAACGGCGACATCACCCTGCAGAACGTACTCGACGCAGTAGAGAATGAGGATGTGCTCGCCATCGAAGGGATAGGACAGATGGGAGAGACCCTCGGCAGGGGAATAGCCGGGCTCATCAATGTCTTCAATCCCGGGCTCGTGGTCATAGGAGGAAGGCTCATTGTCGGACGCGACTACCTGATGCTCCCCATCAGGGCCGCCGTCAACAAACTGTCCCTCAGCAAAGTATCGGCAGACACCAAAATCCAGTTCAGCAAACTCGGCCGCAGCGCCGCTGCAAAGGGCGACTGCCTGCTGTCGCGCGCCAAAGTCCTCAACCTGCTTTAAGACAAGCTCCGGCAAATGACCGTAGATACCATAATCTTCGATTTCGGAAACGTACTCCTCGAGTGGGATCCACACCGTATCTATGA
>CAYTXA010000208.1:0-2567 GCA_964440865.1 uncultured Muribaculaceae bacterium
CGGCAAGGCTCGAGAAGGCCTTGGGAGAAGCTGACGACAGCGCGGAACTGATACGCACGCAGGCAGAGCAGATCGAAGGGCTCAAGGCAAAGCTCAACCCGTCAGGAAGCGCGACGTCTGTCGTGGAAGCGCCGAGGCCCACGGAAAGGCAGCAGTGGAGGACCCTGTCGAAGGCAATCATAGACCGCAAGATCTATCTTCGCGAGAAGGTCACGAAAGACGAACTCGCCGAGATCCTGAAAACCGACAAGAAAGGACTCGACTCCATGGCAGCAGCTGTCCTGCCCTCAGGCAAGACCGTATTCGACTGGATCGACGGCCAGAGGATAAAGGCGGCGATTTCCCTGCTCCGCGGCTACAAGAACCGAAAGTCCGGGGAGGACGAGGACGAGACCATCGGGGATGTCGCGAAAAAAGCCGGTTTCTCAGGCGAAAGTTCTCTGAACAAGGCCGTGAAAAACCAGCTTGGTATGAGTCTCAAGGAACTCTACAGGATCATCTAGAGTCCTTAGCTACTTGATTATAGTGCCGCCGGACACTGGCTTGGGTGTCCCGGCGGCATTTTCAGATCCCGTGACGGAAGCTACGACATCGTCGAAATTCTCTTCGGACAGCATGTCGCATTTCCCGTCATAGACAGAACCGAGCTCGACTGCCAGCTTGCGGACATGGAGGTCGCCCTTGATCACGCAACCGTCTTTAAGCGAGAGCGTTCCGCGGACGAACAGCCCGCCTGTCATCTTTCCCCAGAGATCCACGTCTCCGGCTATGATGTCCCCGCTGATCACGGCTTTCTCCCCCACTACGACCCTTCCTCCGGCAATGAGCCTGCCTTCGAAAGAGCCATCGATACGGATGTCTCCGGGAGTGTTGATGCTTCCCTTGAAGAAAGATCCTCCGGAGATCCGGCTTACCTCGTTGACGCCTGCTGCCGGCGTCCCGTCATTTTCAGACCAGACCTTTGCCATGGCAGTTCTTGTATTTCAGTCCGCTTCCGCATGGGCACGGATCATTGCGGCCGATTTTCTTGCCTACCGTAATGGGGGTATTTGCCTTCTGTTCCCCGTTGGTAGTCAGACCTCTGCCTGCCTGCATACGGCTCATGTCGGTCTTCGGAGCTTCCTCAGCACGCTGCGGAGCCCTGGCAGGAGCATCCTCACGGATATTGAGGAACGAGCGGAACAGGAATGAAAGCACATCCTTGTTCAGCGACTGGAGCATAGCGGAGAAGAGGTTGTAGCTCTCGAGCTTGTAGACGACGAGAGGATCCTTCTGCTCGTAGGCGGCATTCTGGACACTCTGCTTGAGGTCATCCATGGTACGGAGATGCTCCTTCCAGTGGTCGTCTATCTGCCAGAGGATAATGGTCTTGCTGAGAGCCTTGACCAGCTCGCGGCCCTCGCTCTCGTAAGCCTTCTTGAGGTTGACCGGAAGTTTCAGAGCCTTGCGGCCGTCGGAGATCGGGATGGCGATGGCGATGTTCTCGTACATCTGGCCCCTGGTCTCATAGACCCTCTTTATGACAGGCCATGTCTTCTCCACGAGAGAATCCATGCGGCGCTTGTAGACTTCCTGCATCTGGGCGAGCAGCTTTTCTGCGATATCCTTTGCGGATGCATGCTCATAGAATTCGGCATCCAGACCGGGATCTATGGACAGCTGTCCCATGATATATTCCTGGAAATCAGCGAAAGGCATGCCCTGAGCTCTGTCGGCATAGATGTTCGCCATGTCGAGCATCATGTTACGCACGTCGATCTCGACCCTTTCGCCGGAGATCGCGTTGCGGCGGCGGGAATAGACAGCCTCCCTCTGGTAGTTCATGACGTCGTCGTACTCGAGAAGACGCTTGCGGATGCCGAAGTTGTTCTCCTCGACCTTGCGCTGGGCATTCTCGATACTCTTTGACAGCATCTTGCTCTCAAGGGCGTCATCGTCCGTCATGCCGAGCTTGTCGACCACGGACGCAATCCTCTCGGAGCCGAACAGCCTCATAAGCTTGTCCTCGAGAGATACGTAGAACGTGGATGATCCCGGGTCGCCCTGACGTCCGGCACGTCCGCGGAGCTGACGGTCCACGCGGCGGCTGTCATGACGCTCTGTTCCGATGATCGCAAGACCGCCTGCCTTCTTCACTTCGGGAGAAAGCTTGATATCGGTTCCACGTCCGGCCATGTTGGTCGCGATGGTCACGGTGCTGGACTGTCCGGCACGTGCAACTACCTCAGCCTCATGGGCATACTGCTTTACGTTCAGCAGCTGGGCGTCCCTGATTCCGGCACGTTCCATCATCCTGAGGAGCAGCTCGGATGTCTCGACATCTGTCGTTCCGACAAGCACCGGACGTCCCTTTGCGCGGAGATCCAGAACCCTTGCCACGACAGCCTTGTACTTCGCCCTCTTCGTCTTGTAGATCAGGTCGTCCTGGTCATCGCGGATGACCGGCTTGTTGGTCGGGATCACGACGACATCGAGCTTGTAGATCGACCAGAACTCCCCTGCCTCAGTCTCTGCGGTACCGGTCATACCGGCAAGCTTGTGATACATGCGGAAGTAGTTCTGCAGGG
>CAYTXA010000209.1:0-2517 GCA_964440865.1 uncultured Muribaculaceae bacterium
GCGAGGTCTTGGGGTGTAAAGGACTGTAAAAGACTGTAAAGCCAAGTGTAAAGGGAGTGTAAAGTTTTACAGACTTTACACTCCTTGAGTTTTTGTTAAAAACCTGTAGGCCAACGATTTGCGCAGTTTGGCACGGAGGGTGTTACTGTTTGGGCGGTTAAACAAATTGACAGATATGAAAACCTTTTTCATAAGTTGTGTAGTGACAGCCCTGGCGCTTGCTGTGACAGTCAGCGCCAGCGGCAAAACTACAATGACTTTGCACGATTGTATGGAGTATGCCATCTCCAATTCGACAAAAATCCGTATCAGCGAAGCAGAGATCGGCGATGCCAGAATTGCCCGCCGCGATGCAATCCTTGCGGCTGTGACACCTACGATTACGGCGTCTACATATGCCTACTACAATTTTGGCCGCAGCATCGACCCGCAGACAAACACCTATTTCAAAACGACATCGTTCCACAACAACTACAGTATCAGCGCGGGCTTCGACCTCTTTGACGGCTTCGAGGCTGTGAACAACTTTAAGATATCCAAGACGAGTCTGCTCATTGCGCAGTCGCAGGAGAAACAGGCTGAGGCCGATATCTGCCTGGCGGTGATGGAAGCATACTATAATGTCCTGTATTACAAGCGTTTGGCCGATATTTACGAGGAACAGGTTGCCACTGCCGAGCTTGCCCTGACGAAGGCTTGCAAGCAGGAGGAGATTGGACAGAAGGGACATGCCGATGTTGTCCAGATGGAGGCGGAACTGGCAGAGCGGAAGTACGACCATATCAACGCCGTCAATATGTATAATGACCAGTTGATGACGCTTAAGGACCTGATGTTCTGGCCGGTGGAGGAGGAGCTGGAGATAGAGATAGAGTCTGTCATTCTGAGCGATAGCGAAGAATCTGTCGTCCAATTCGCCATCGACAATAATCCATCGGTGAAGATTGCCGGTTGGCAGCTGGACAATGCAAAACGGGAACTGAACACTGCCAAATGGCAGTTTCTCCCAAAAATCGGCCTGTATGCAGGATGGAGCACCAGTTATTATACCTATCAGGGGTCGGCAACGGCATCGTTCGGCCAGCAGTTCAAAAACAATGGGGGAGAGTACGTACAGCTTGGGGTTTCAATTCCTCTGTGGGACAGGCTGCAAAGGCATTCAAAGATTTCCAGAAAGAAGAATGCGGTTGCGCAGGCTCAGGCACAGTATGACCAGAGTCGCAGGGATGTGGAATCGGAGGTCCGCAGGGCTGTTCAGGATATGGAGGGTAGTGAGGCTTCATGGCTGCAGGCAAGCCGTAAGGCAGAGATTCAGGAAGAGGCTTACAACCTGAATCTCAAGAAGTTGGAGCAGGGGCTTATCTCTCCTCTGGAGTTCCAGACGGCGAATGCTAATTACCTGAAAGCTAAGTCTGATGAGATGAATTCGATGTTTAAGTATGCAATAAAACGGGCTATTGTTCGTTATTATAATGGCGTAGAATATATAAATCAGTAATATGGATAAAGTAATTGAAAAGAAGACAGGTTGGCGGGTGGCGTTTACAAAGAAGGCCCTGCCGTGGTGGCTGGGAGCGTTGCTGGCTGTGTTTGTAGTGTATCTGATTGCGAGGCCGGCGGGCAAGACCCTGCGGGTGGATAAGGACTCCCTGACGGTGAGCGCCGCTTTGAAGGGACAGTTCAACGACTATATCCGCATCAGCGGACGTGTGCAGCCGATGACGACGATTCAACTTTCTCCCCAGGAGGGAGGTATCGTTCAGTCGATTCTTATAGAAGAAGGGTCGATGGTGAAGGCCGGAGAGCCGATTCTGATTCTGAACAATGACAATCTTGACCTGCAGATCCTGAACTCAGAGGCCGAGCTGGCAGAGAAGGAGAACATCCTCCGTAACACCCAGATCCAGATGGAACAGCAGAAGCTGGATGTGCGCCAGAATGAGCTGGAGTACGGCACCAACGTGGAGCGTCTGCGCCGGGCTTATGAGCAGCAGAAGGCCCTCTATGAGGATAAGCTGATAGCTCGCGAAGACTACCTGAAGGCAGAGGAAGACTATCGTCTGGCACTTCAGAAGTATGCGCTGATACGCGAGCGCAGCAGGCAGGACAGCCTGTACCGCGGCACCCAGATTGACCGTATGGAAGAGTCCCTGGAGAACATGCTCCTGAACATGCAGATGATTCGCAAGCGCAAGAGCAACCTGATTGTGAAGGCGCCGATAGACGGTGAACTGGGCCTGCTGGACGTAGTCCTGGGACAGAGCATCGCCAGCGGCACCAAAATCGGCCAAATCAACAGCGTGGGCGTCTATAAGGTTGAGGCTCAAATAGATGAGCATTATATCGACCGCGTAGTAGCGGGGCTGGAGGCCACTTTCGAGCGCCAGGGCGAAACCTATTCCACCAGCATCCGCAAGGTGTATCCGGAGGTGCGCGACGGCAAGTTCAAGGCCGATTTCAAGTTCGACGGCGAGCAGCCCGACAACATCCGCGCCGGCCAGACCTACTACCTGAACC
>CAYTXA010000210.1:0-604 GCA_964440865.1 uncultured Muribaculaceae bacterium
CCTGCTTTCGGGGATCTCGGGACATTCGGCAACTACAACGCGGAACCTGTCATGGCGAAGATCTTCTACACGCTCGACATGTTCATAGGACGTGTGGAAATATATCCTGTGCTGGCGGTCATGTCGATGATTTTCAGCAGAAACAAGAAAGTGGCTTAGGATATGGACAGAGCAGGTACATTGCATAAGGATTTCGCCAGGGCGCTCTGCTATGAGCCGACCGCGGATCAGGACGCCTTTTTCGAGCAGGCTGCCCGTTTCCTTACAGACGACGAAGGGGATATCCTGGTAGTCAACGGCTATGCCGGCACAGGAAAAACCACGGCCGTGACAGCGGTGATTACCGTAGTCAACAGCCTCAGGATGAAGACAGTCCTGCTTGCGCCGACCGGACGTTCGGCCAAGGTGCTTTCCGGTCATGCAAACCTGCCGGCCTACACAATCCACAAGCACATCTACCGCCAGTCTTCCGTGGGAGACGACGGATTCGGGAAATTCACTGTTTCCCCCAACAAGTCCCGAGGCACGCTCTTCGTCGTGGACGAGGTGTCTCTGATAGGATTCGACACCGGGAAGGGCGGCGCAGTTTTCGGCAGCGGCAATG
>CAYTXA010000210.1:614-2462 GCA_964440865.1 uncultured Muribaculaceae bacterium
TGCGCTCTGCCCCGGGAAACAAGATGATCCTGGTCGGAGATTCCGCCCAGCTTCCTCCCGTCGGCCTTGACCGCAGCCCTGCCCTCAGCGAGGACTATATGTCCGTCGCCGGGGGAGTGCGGTTCGTCACGATGAAGGATGTTGTCAGGCAGCAGAAGGAATCCGGAATACTCAAGGCTGCCACAAGGCTGCGCGAACTGATATTCTCCGGTGTTGAAGCGCTTCCGGCGACTGATATCCGACTCGTGACGGAAGGGTATGATGACATTGTGCGGCTCCATGGCTCCGAACTCGTCGACACGCTCTCTTCTGCCTTTGACACTTACGGGGAGGAAGAGTCCATCGTGCTATGCCGTTCCAACAAGATGGCAAACCGCTACAATGCCGGCATCAGGGCCCAGATCCAGTACAAGGAAGAACAGCTGGTCCGCGGCGACAAGCTGATGATCGTGAAGAACAACTACAAGTTCTGCGGAGAATCCGAGAAACTGGACTACATAGCAAACGGGGACATTGCCGTGCTCGAGCACATATCTGACTACGAGGACCGGTACGGGCTCCATTTCGCCGAGGCGAGGCTGAACTTCCCGGACTACGACGGCGAGACGATCACGGCGAAGGTCTGCCTGGACACGCTGACGAGCGAATCGCCCTCGCTGACCTACGACGAGCAGAATGCGCTATATCAGGGCGTGCTTGCGGATTATTCTGGCCTTAGCACGAAGAAGAAGCGCTATGACGCCGTGCGTGAGGATGACTACTACAATGCCCTGCAGCTGAAATATGCGAATGCCATCACATGCCACAAGGCGCAGGGCGGACAGTGGAAATGCGTATTCATAGACAATCCCTTCTGGCAGGAGGAGCTGACCTTGGACGACCTGAAGTGGCTCTACACTGCCATAACCCGAGGCGTCGAAAAAGTATATCTCGTCAATTTCAGAGACAATCTATTCCAACAACAATAACCTGAAACTGGTAAAACTTATCGTCACTGCCGCGCTTGTCGCGGCGCCCTTCGCGCTCAGCGCGCAGGATTTCGTAAGGATTCCTTACGATTGGAAGTGGCTGGACAACAAGGAAGCTGCTTTCACGTATGATGGCACGTTCACGGATGCCTTCGCAGTCAATGCGAAGAACCACAAGGTACGCGAAGGAGTTCCCGCGCCCGAGAAATACGCTACGTTCCCTCTCAACCCGGAGGGAGCTGTCAACCTTACGTATTCCCCTGACTCCACCATGCTGGCATACACGAAGGCCAATGACCTGTATGTCATCGACATAGCAAGCGGAAAAGAGACCCGCCTGACAACGGACGGGACCTCTCTAATCCTCAACGGATATTCTTCATGGGTCTACTATGAGGAAATCCTCGGCCGCCCGACCCGCTACAAGGCATTCTGGTGGTCTCCCGATTCCAGGAAGCTGGCATTCTACCGCTTCGACGACACGAATGTCCCGATGTTCCCGATCTATTCCGGAAAGGGCCAGGACGGATCCATTCGCGAGACCCATTATCCGAAGGTAGGGGAGCCCAACCCTGAAGTCAGGATCGGAATTGCAGACATTGCTACATCGAAGATTACTTGGGCAGACTTTAACCCCAAGGACGACCAGTATTTCGGAACCCCATTCTGGGGAGCTGACTCCAAGGAGCTCTTCATCAGCCGTCAGCCCCGTATCCAGCACGATCTCGACGTCTATTCCGTCAATGTGGAGACTGGCGCGAAGACCCCGATCTACCATGAGCACTACAAGACATGGATAGACTTCATCACCGGCATGATCTTCGGCAAGGACGGCCTCTATATGGCACGCAACTTCGAGACCGGCTGGAAGCAGAACTAC
>CAYTXA010000211.1:0-2426 GCA_964440865.1 uncultured Muribaculaceae bacterium
CGCTATATCGAGACTCTCTGGTATCTTCTTAGGAAGATCTACGACAAGGGCCTCCTCTACAAGGGATATTCGATCCAGCCCTATTCTCCTTCCGACGGCACCGGACTGAGCAGCCACGAGCTGAACCAGCCGGGATGCTACAAGGACGTGACCGATACAACCTGCACCTGCCAGTTCGAAGTGATAAAGGACGAAAAGTCCCAGAAACTCTATGACTCGTCGACCATTCCGGTCTACTTCATAGCATGGACCACCACGCCGTGGACTCTCCCTTCCAACACCGCGCTCTGCGTCGGCCCGAAGATCGAGTATGTCCGCGTGCACTCCTTCAACCCGTACACCGGCCAGGAGGCAATCTACGTGGTAGCCAAGGACCTTGTCGGCGCATGGTTCAACCCCAAGGGCGAAAACGCATCCTTCGAAGACTACAAGAAGGGAGACAAAGTCGTGCCGTACAAGGTACTTGAAGGCTCATACCTCGGCAAGGAGCTCCTCGGTATCCGCTACCACCAGCTGATCCCGTGGTTTAAGCCGGACGGAGATGCGTTCCGCGTGATCCTCGGCGACTATGTCTCGACGGAGGAAGGAACCGGCATCGTCCACATCGCCCCGACCTTCGGAGCGGACGATAAGAAAGTGGCTGCCGACTACGACATCCCCGCGCTCATGGTAATAGACCGGGACGGCAACAGGCAGCCCCAGGTTGACCGCGAGGGCCGTTTCTTCAGGATGGAAGACCTTGACCCCGAGTATGTTGCAGCAAATGTGGATCCCGCATATGCCCAGTACGCAGGACGTTACGTCAAGAATGCCTTCGACGACAGCCTGCCCAAAGATGCTCCGACGCTCGACGTCGACCTCTGCATGATGATGAAGGAAGACGGCCGCGTCTTCAAGATCCAGAAGCATGTCCACAGCTATCCCCACAGCTGGCGCACCGACAAGCCCGTGCTCTACTATCCCCTTGACGCATGGTTCATCAAGACCACGGTCGTCAAGGACCAGATGGTTTCTCTCAACAAGACCATCCGATGGAAGCCTGAATCCACAGGTACCGGCCGTTTCGGACAGTGGCTCGAGAACATCCAGGACTGGAACCTCTCCCGCAGCCGCTACTGGGGCACTCCGCTCCCGATCTGGCGCACGGAAGACGGAAAGGAAGAGAAGTGCATCGGCAGCGTCGCCGAGCTCTACAGCGAGATAGACAAGGCGGTCAATGCTGGATTCATGAAATCCAATCCTCTGAGGGACAAGGGCTTTGATCCCTCTGACATGAGCCTTGATAATTACAATAAGATCGACCTGCACCGTCCATACGTGGACAATGTTGTCCTTGTGTCCGACAGCGGCAGGAAGATGTTCCGCGAGCCGGACCTCATCGACGTGTGGTTCGATTCCGGCTCCATGCCTTATGCCCAGGAGGGTCTCCGCAACCTCGGGTCGAAGAAGTTCGGCCAGACTGCGGACTTCATTGCCGAAGGCGTCGACCAGACGCGCGGCTGGTTCTATACCCTCCATGCCATCCATACCATGGTCAGCGGGACCCCGGCGTTCAAGAGGGTGATTTCCAATGGCCTGGTCCTCGACAAGGACGGCAACAAGATGAGCAAGAGGCTCGGCAATGCCGTGGATCCGTTTGCCGAGCTCGACAAGTTCGGTCCCGACGCTCTCCGCTGGTACATGCTGACCAACGCCCAGCCCTGGGACAACCTCCGTTTCGACGAGGGAGGAGTCGACGAGGTGCGCAGGAAGTTCTTCGGCACCCTGCACAATACCTACGCTTTCTTCGCGCTGTACGCCAACGTGGACCATTTCGACGCATCCAAGGCCGAAAAGATCCCCTATGAAAAGAGGCCTGAGCTCGACCGCTGGATCATCTCCCTGCTGAATACCCTGAAGAAGAACGTACGCGCGGCGTATGAAGACTACGATGTCACTACCGCCGGCCGTCTGATCCAGGATTTCGTCTGCGACAATGTCAGCAACTGGTATGTCCGTCTCGGACGCAAGCGTTTCTGGGGCGGGAACATGGACGAAGACAAGACCAGCGCATATGAGACCCTCTATGAGGTTCTCAAGACCGTCGCCGTCCTTTCCGCCCCGATTGCTCCGTTCTATATGGATGCCCTCTATCTTGCCCTCGTTCCGGACGGAGAGGAAAGCGTCCACTATGTCATGATGCCTGACGCCGACGAGTCTGCCATCGACAATGAGCTCGAGGAGAGGATGAGCCTCGCACAGAAGGCCACCAGCATGATCCTGGCGCTCCGCCGCAAGGTCAGCATCAAGGTCCGCCAGCCCCTCGCAAAGGTCCTGATCCCCGTCATTTCCGACAAGGTCCGCAGCCGCCTCGAGAAGGTCCGCAGCCTGATCCTCGGCGAGGTGAACGTCAAGGAGATGGAGTTCATCACCGACACCGAAGGCAT
>CAYTXA010000212.1:0-2402 GCA_964440865.1 uncultured Muribaculaceae bacterium
CGACATTGTGAAACAGAACTGCACCGAGGAGTTTGAGGATGGAAATCCGAATGACACGATGGAGCAGCTTCTTCGTTCAAGGAAAGGACGATAAATGGATACCGTAAAACTCGAGCAGGTACCAATTGATAAGCTGGTGCCTTATGCAAGGAATGCCAGAACACATTCCAAGGAACAGATCGCACAGCTAAGAGCAAGCCTTCGTGAATTTGGCTTTGTCTCCCCTGCCGTGATCGACAGTAAATACAACATCCTCGTCGGCCACGGACGTGTGCAGGCCGCACGCGAGGAAGGATATAAGACTATCCCCTGCGTCTTTGCCGAAAACCTGACCGACGCTCAGAAGCGTGCCTATATCCTTGCCGACAATCAGCTGGCTCTGAATGCAGGATGGGATGAAGAGATGCTCTCTGTGGAACTGTCCGATTTGAAAGATGAATCCTTTGATCTTTCCCTCCTCGGCTTTGACGAAAAGGATCTGGAAAAGCTGATGGCAGGCCCAGACGATGGCGGCGCACAAGATGATGATTTTGATCTCTCCGCTGCCCTTGAGAAGGCATCCTTCGTCGAAAAAGGTGATCTCTGGACGGTCGGAAAGCACCGACTGCTCTGCGGCGATGCTACTTCTCCTGAAGACGTCGAGCGCCTGATGGGAGGCAAGACCGCAAACCTGATCCTTACAGATCCGCCTTACGGAGTTTCCTTCAAAGCATCCGACGGGCTCACGATTGAAAACGACAGCCTGAAGGGCGATGAATTCTATAAGTTCCTGCTTTCTGCATTTACCAACATGGCCGCTCACCTTGAGAAAGGTGGTGCGGCTTATGTTTTCCACGCAGATACCGAGGGGCTTAACTTCCGAAAAGCCTTCATTGATGCCGGCTTCCATCTGGCCGGTGTGTGTATCTGGGTAAAAAACTCTCTGGTGCTCGGTCGTTCCGATTACCAGTGGCAGCATGAACCGATCCTCTACGGCTTCCTTCAGAATGGAAAGCATCCATGGTATTCCGACCGAAAGCAAACGACCATCTGGAACTTCAATAAGCCGAAGCGTAACAAGGATCACCCGACCAGCAAGCCGCTCGATCTTCTCTCCTACCCGATCAAGAATTCCAGTCAGGAGAACGCCATCGTGCTCGATACCTTCGGCGGCTCCGGTTCCACGATGATGGCCTGTGAACAGATGAATCGTATCTGCTACATGTCTGAGCTTGATCCGAAATATGCCTCTGTGATCCTCCGCCGCTATGTCGAGGATACCGGTGATGCGGATGGTGTGTATGTAGAACGTGGCGGCAAGAAGCTCCCCTATTCCGACCTCGTAAAGGAAGTCGAAACCACATAAACTGCTGCGTTTCTTCGGCTTCTCTTTGGTAGTTATTTCATTTAGATTCTCTTGCTATATTCCGGGCACAGAGTGATGTATGTACTACCAAAACAAAGGAGGTACATACCATGAAACTTGCATTCAACGTTACCAAGGAAAACAAGAAGGCTTTCGCAAAGGCCATCGGAGAGATCACCGGAGAAAAAGCAGTCTACCAGTTCACCCCGACCTACGCCTTCCAGATCGGCGACCTGACCGTAAACCGGGATGCAACCCTGACGGCTCCGGACGGAAAGGACCTCGGGAGCCTGCTCGAAGCCCTAAAAGCTCAGGGGTATGAATTGCTTGAAGCCAAGGGCGCCCCGGAAGCTGAGCCACAGGAAGAAACACCTGCCGCAGACGAGAAGACGGAAGCAGATGAGAAAGCGCCGGAGCTTACGGTGAGCCTCCCGCTCACAGCCGCAAACGTCGGAACCCTGACGAACATCCTCTCCTCCAAGGGAGACCTGATCCGGCACGCCCTCGGGGTCACAGACCTTCGAATCAACGTCACCGAGGACAAGATTGAATTCCCATGGTTTACCCGGGAACTTACCGCCGAGGAAGCAAAAGCTTACACCACTTTCCTTTCCCTGCTCTGCAAGTTCTCAAAAGAGCTGAAACACGCCAGCAGCAGGCCGGTAGAAACGGACAATGAGAAATACGCCTTCCGCTGCTTCCTTCTCCGCCTCGGCTTTATCGGACCGGAGTACAAGGAAGCAAGAAAGATCCTGCTTCAGAACCTGACCGGAAGCGCAGCCTTCCGAAACGGAGCTCCGGCAAAGGAGGCAAAGGCATGAGAATGATAAGCGAGACAGCACTCAAGGCTCTGCGGAAGAATTACCCGCAGGGCACACGAATCGAACTGGTGCAGATGGATGATATTCAGGCGCCGCCTGCAGGAACCCTCGGAACCGTCATCGGAATCGATGATACGGGGAGCCTTCTGGTGAACTGGGACAACGGCTCCGGCCTCAACGTGATCTACGGCGAAGATGTCGTAAGAAAGGTGGCAAGATGATGGATCCGAAAGTAA
>CAYTXA010000213.1:0-2360 GCA_964440865.1 uncultured Muribaculaceae bacterium
CAGGACTGCCGCACGCAACGGAGTCCTGCTGTACGTTGCCGTGAATTCCCGCAAGCTGGCCGTGATCGGAGACAAGGGTATAAACGAGGCAGTCCCGCGGGATTTCTGGAAAGGGATATGTTCCTGCCTGTCAGAGGCTTTCGGAAAGGGAGAGAGAGTCCGCGGCCTTTGCGATGCCGTAGCTGCGATCGGAGAGAAACTCCGTGAGAGTTTCCCCTATGAGGCTGACGACAAGAATGAACTTCCGGACGACATCTCTTTCGGCGAAGAAGAC
The DNA here is from genome assembly GCA_964440865.1 of uncultured Muribaculaceae bacterium. Classification (GTDB taxonomy): domain Bacteria; phylum Bacteroidota; class Bacteroidia; order Bacteroidales; family UBA932; genus Cryptobacteroides. Next base: position 275 of record CAYTXA010000213.1, read on the forward strand.
GACAAGACAGATGAGTAAGCTTAGGCACATACTTCTTGTCCTTGTCCTGCTCTGTCCGCTCGCGGCTTCTGCCATTCCGGACAGGCCTGTCCCGCAGAGACTTGTCAACGATTTCGCCGGCATCTTCACGTCGGACCAGACTGAGGAGCTGGAGGCAAGGCTTGTGGCCTTCGACGATTCGACTTCGAACCAGATCGCTGTCGTGACCGTCACTGACCTGGAGGGCTATGAGTCAGCGGAATATGCCTACCATATCGGAGAAAGCTGGAAGGTCGGCAACGGACAGTTCGACAACGGCGTCGTGGTGCTTGTGGTGCCGAAGACGGAATCCTCCGGCGGAAAAGTCTCGATACAGGTGGGCTATGGCCTCGAAGGCGCGATTCCTGACGCATACTGCAAGCGCATCATCGAGAACGAGATGATCCCCGAGTTCCAGGACGGAAATTACTTCGAAGGCGTCTGCGCGGCGTGCGAAACGCTGATGGGACTTGCAAGCGGAGAAATCTCCGAACCGAGGGAGGACAAGGTGGACGAAATTTTCGACACGATCAACGCCATACTATTCTTCGCATTCGTCCTCTTTGTTATTTTCCTGGCATTCAAGGCGGACAAGCATGACGGTCATGGCGGATCGGGCGGAGGCGGCGGCCCATACATCTTCTTCGGACCCATGGGCGGAGGCTCTTCCAGCAGCTCCGGCGACATCTTCGGAGGTGGTGGAGGCTCATTCGGAGGCGGGTTCGGAGGCTTCGGGGGAGGCTCGTTCGGAGGCGGCGGAGCTTCCGGCTCATGGTAGGACCTCTACAGGGAGGCTATCGTATCCAGCACGAAAAGCAGTAGTTTTATGGATATGTCCGAGGCTGTGACAAGCAGCTCCGGACATATTCCTATTGTGGAGAGGGCAATTGCCGCCACGGCAAGGACCATCGTCAGCGTCGTGAGGGGCATGGCGAAGAGGTTGGTGATCAGGAAATAGCGCGGGAAAGTCCCGAAATAGGCCCAGACTGCCGGGGCTGTGAATACCTGGCATGAGATCGCGAGCGCGGCGGCGTCCCAGATCTTGCGCGGAATGTTGAGGTGTTTTGATGCCCAGACCTGGATGTCCGTCTTGTCTTCTTTTTGCTCCTGAGGCCAGAACTTCTGTAGCTTGGGCATGAGAATGAATATCCCGGCCATTGCGAGATATGAGAGCTGGAAACCCACTGACTTTACTATCATCGGGGCGGATGCCAGCTGGATTGTCAGCGCCCCGCACCACGTCAGCATCCCGCTCCTCTGCCTGTGGAGGATGCCAGCCAGCTCTCCGAGCAGTATGAAAAGAAAAGCCCTCATTATCGAAGGCGATGCCCCGGTTGCGATTGCGTAGAAGCCCATGATGCTGACAATCAGGATGCTGCGAAGCTTCCGCGTCCCCGGGCCGTTGCCGGCTGGGGCCATGAGCGCAAGGAAGATGGCATAGATTATCCCCAGATGCAGGCCGGAAAGAGCTAGAATATGGGACGCTCCCGCCTTGCGGAATGTCGAGACAGTGTCCTTGGAAAGGGCGCTCCTGTCCCCTGTTATGAGGGCCATGACAAGCCCGTTTGCCTGCGGAGTGGAGTAGGGGATGGCCCCGATCACCTCCTTCATGCCGGCCGCCGCGTCAAGGGCGGCTGCAGTCACGGGGTCCCTGCCGGAGCCTCCTGAAGAAGGGAATACGCCCGCGATCCTGGACGACGTGCCGGCGAAAAGCCCGGTCAGGGCTAGCAGGAGGATTACAGTTCCCCAGCATCTGGAGCGGAAAAGTAACGCGCCCGCCCCCAGACAGGCTGTTGCGGCAAGGAGCAGGACTGAAAGCCGGACCAGAAGGCCTTCACCAAGCGGCAGGAACACACCTGCCGCGATCCCCGTCGCAAAGGGAACGGACAGTGTCCTAATATCTTCCCTGGCGGTCATATCATTTGCTAAAGTACTCATTGTTTGCTAAATTTGCGAGAGATTCGAACATATATATCGACAAAATGATAATTCTTGTAATCAACTGCGGCAGCTCTTCGATCAAGTACCAGCTCCTGGACATGAAGAGCGACGATGTCTACGGCCTGAT
>CAYTXA010000214.1:0-2354 GCA_964440865.1 uncultured Muribaculaceae bacterium
ACTGAGAACAGTCCATCGCTAGACAGGCCTTTTGCCGCAGTTGCTGAGGTCTCCACGTTGATGACTCCGCCGTTGATGGTTATGGCGTCGTTTGCCTTGATGCCATTGCCGGCAGTAGACTTCACGTAGATGTTCGTCCCCGGCCATGTGACGATGTAGTCATCCGATGCGATGCCCGCCTTCGTGTTTGCGTACACACGGATCAGGCCGTTGCCCGAGAAGAGCAGCTCGCCTTCGGAGAAGATTGTGCCCTTCTGGTCTTCATCTGAATCGGCATAGCTCGTGCCGTCGGAGAAGCTGTTCAGCGTGCCGACAGCGGCAACGACATAGCACCGTTTGCCGGACTGGATGTTTATTGCCGGCCCGTCGGAATTCCTGAGAGATACACCGTTGAGCGTGAGCTTGAACTTCTTCTCCGATGACGCCACCTTGAATGAGCCCTCGTCGCTCGAACCGGAGAGCTCATAGTTTATGCCTTTCGCGGCAGAGACCACCGTGACATCGGCACCGTCTATGGTTACCTCGACGTCCTTTGCAGACCCGCTGACAGAAGCCGACGAGCCATCATAGACTATGCTGACAGTGGCCTTGTCCTTGAAGCTGCCCACATAGTCCTCGTAGTCGTCGGCGTCTTCTGCAGGCTCGACAAGAGATTCGCTGAGCGCCGTGCTGTCTATGGCGATGGTCATGTCATCAAGCTCAGTGCCGGTCGATGAGCTGATACTTGAAGAGCCGCCTCCGGGATTGTCGGGGCCTCCTCCTCCCGGATTGTTTCCGTTCCATTGCTGCTGGCCACCCGAGCCATTCCCGGAATTGTCCAGATCGCTGTCACCGCTGCACGAGGCAAGCAGCACGACAGCTGCCGCCATGACAAGGCATGATATGCCAATTCCATTTCCGAAAGTTTTCATACGTCTTGATATTTTATTGATCCGGACATGAAAATAGGGACTCTGGTCATGGCTTGCAAAAATATTCAGCGAACTGACTTTTTTCCTCAGTCAATCCGGCGCAACTGGCTCATTTTACCTTGAATACGTAGTGGCCGGGGCCCAGCTCTCTTGCCTTGCGCCCCGGGAGCTTGAGGGTCGCCGAAGTTCCGTCGGGAACCGTGAATGTGTAGACGACCTTGCCGCCTTCCGTCCGCCAACTGCTCTCAATGCGCCCATGGATACTGTCGTACCATCCGCGGGCATAGGTGAGCGCACCGGTGGGATCCGCCTCGGGAGAAAGGATGAAATGGCTGAAACCGGGATGTGCCGTGTCCCTGCGGATGCCGAGGCTATGCGCAATCATCCAATAGCCTACCGCACCGAAGGAATAGTGGTTGAACGAGTTCATGTGGTTGTTGCCCCCAAAGCCATCCTCGAGGGTATATCCGTTGAGCCGTTCCCAGATTGTAGTGGCGCCCTGGTCGACGGAATAGAGCCATGAGGGATAGCTGTGCTGGGTCAGCAGGCGGTATGCCGCAGCTACGTTCCCGGTCTCGCTCAGGGCCCTGCTGATCCAGCTCGTCCCGATGAAACCCGTCAGCAAGGAATAGGGCGGAGCCGTCTTTCCGTTGTCCATCGAGTTCTCTCGTTCGAGAATCCGGAGAAGGCTGGACGCCAGGCTGTCGCGGGCCGCTCCTTCCACAATATTGAAAGCCAGGGCCAGGACGTAGCCAGTGGGGGTCGTCACCGCAGAACCGGCTTTTTCTCCGACAAATGCTGACTTCCGCAATTCTCCATCGGATGGATTGATGTAGATCTTCCTGAAGAACGCACGGCGGCCGGAAGCTTTCTGCCCGAAGGCCATGGCATCCTCGTCATGGCCAAGCACTTTTGCCACTTCGGACATTATGTCATAGTCGTGGATGAGGTACGCCTCCCAGATGAGGCTCTTGTCGTCCTGCTCATAGACAGGGCTCAGCCAGTCAGCAAGGTCGCCCCAGCCATGGCTCTGGACCATCAGGCCGCTCTCTTTGTCTATATAGTTGTCTTCCACATACTTGACGTACCTCTTCATGGCATCATAGCTATTCCTGAGCACCGATGTGTCTGCCCACTGCTGGTACATTTCCCAGGGCACCGTGATGCCGGCCGAACCCCAGAGGAATCCCCCGAAACCTCCGCCGAGCGGCGCAATGTCAGGGAAACGGCCGTCACTGCTCTGGACATCGCGCATGGACATGAGGTAACGGCTCAGCAGGGAAGATGCCTGCGTGAGATAGGTCGCCGTTGGAGAGAAGACAGAGATGTCTCCCGCCCACCCCAGGCGCTCGTTGCGCTGCGGACAGTCTGTCGGGATGGACACGAAGGGTAGTGTTTCATCGAGTGTGTCCGGAGCCGGTCACTCGGACTCTTTAGATATGC
>CAYTXA010000215.1:0-2330 GCA_964440865.1 uncultured Muribaculaceae bacterium
ATGAGCTCTTCAAGAAGGGCGATACGGGATGCATGGTCTACGTGGACAAGAACGGCGAAGACCATCCTCTCTACCTGAAGGATCTGCAGGATGCATCCGGCAAGATTCCTCCCCGCAGAGTCAACGTGACAAGCGGCACCGTAAGGAACTACTACGACCACATCTGCCACTTCATCACGCCCGCCGACTACGAGGCGGCGAAGGCATATGTGCCTGATCCTTCCGTCTTCGACTTCAAGAAAATCCTCAACTGGTAGTGTCGAAACCTATTGTCTATCAGATTCTCCCACGTCTGTGGGGGAATCTGGTTTTTCGTAATGTGCCGGGAGGGACGCTCTCGGAGAACGGCTGCGGGAAGTTCTCGTCGGTCGACGACGAGACGCTCCGCTATCTCTCGGAAAGCGGCTACACCCACGTCTGGCTGACGGGAGTGATCCGGCATGCCACCAGGGAGGACGGCGGGGGATGCGTCCCGTCTTCGTCCGACTTCGTCAAGGGCAGGGCAGGGTCGCCATACGCCATAACCGATTACTACGACGTCAATCCATATCTTGCTGACAATCCGGAAGAAAGAATGGATGAGTTCGAGCAATTGTTGAAGAGGATCCATGCCCATGGGCTCAAGGCGGTCATCGACTTCGTGCCCAACCATGTGTCGAGGGATTACCAGAAATTCCGCCACGGACCGGACGATCTCGGGGCAAACGACGACACCTCTGTCCACTGGAGGCCGGAGAATGATTTCTTCTATTATCCGGGCGAGGAGCTGCGTCTCCCCGTCGAAGGGCAGACCTACAGGGAATTCCCCGCGAAAGCCTCCGGAAACTTTTTCGGGCCTTCCCCCGGGCAGAACGACTGGTACGACACCATCAAGCTGAACTACTGCGACTTCCACACTCCGACGTGGGACAAGATGCGTTCCATCGTCAGGTTCTGGGCGGGAAAGGGAGTGGACGGCTTCCGCTGCGACATGGTCGAACTTGTTCCGCCGGAGTTCTTCAAGTGGCTGATTTCCAGCATTAAGGAAGAATATCCCGGAATAATCTTCATAGCCGAGGTCTACCAGAAGCAGAACTACCGAAAGTACATCCGGGAGGTCGGCTTCGACTATCTCTACGACAAGTCCGGGATGTATGACACGCTCCGCGCCATCGTGCAGAAGAATGTCTACGACAGCGGCATGCCCGTGGAGCAGTGGCAGTCTGCCATGAAGCTGACATGGAACTGGCAGGAGCTCGGCAGCCTTCAGCCGGCAATGCTGACTTTCCTCGAAAACCATGACGAGCAGAGAGTCGCGTCCCCGTTCTTCGCCGGATCGGCGGAGAAGGCATTCGCAGCCCTCCACACGGCACTTCTCTTCAACACGTCTGCATTCATGCTCTACGCCGGCGAAGAGGCCGGAGACGACGGGATGGACGAGGAAGGATTCAGCGGAAAGGACGGCAGGACAACGATATACGACTGGTGGAATCCATTGTCGCTCAGGCACCTATGGAACTATGTCCATGGTCTTCCGGTTCCGGAGGATGTGCGGGCGAGAATCGAACGGTTCAGCCATCTGACTTCCAGCGCTTCCGCTTCGGAGGCTGTGACCGAAGGCGGAACCTACGACCTGGGGTTCTGCAACCTGCCCTCCGACGGGTTCGACCAGAACAGGCACTACCTCTTCCTCAGGCATTTCAGGGACGAGATCCTGCTGGTCGCGGCAAACTTTTCGGCATCCGACGCGAACATATCGGTACTGATACCGGCAAAGGCATTCGAGTGGATGGGCATAGCCCACGATGACATGACCGTGATGGTCCATGTAAGGGCATACGACGGCAGCGTGACCAGGCTAAAGCCTTGAGCGTCTGCGGAATTCGGCCATGGTTACCGTGGCGGCGACGGCGGCGTTGAGCGATTCGCTCCCGTTTCCCTTCCATGAGGGAATTTTCAGACGGCCTGTCACTTCGCCACGGACTTCGGGAGAAATTCCCCTTGATTCATTGCCGATTACAAGAAGGACGGGGGAGTTTTCCCCCGTTTTTATTTCTGCACGGTAGATGTCTTCGCCGTCGAGAAGAGTCCCGTATGCCTCGCCATGGGCCTGCCTGAACTCCCTGCAAAGCTCCGGGATAGGCGTATAGCTGAACCTGACGCGGAAAATCGCGCCCATTGTCGCCTGAATCACTTTCTGGTTGTAGATGTCGACGGAATCAGGCGAGGCGAAGACCCCGTCGAAACCGAACCAGTCGGCTGAGCGAAGTATCGTCCCCATGTTTCCGGGATCGCGTATCCCGTCAAGGCCAAGATAAAGACCTGACTCTCCGATAGTTGCTGCCTTCTCC
>CAYTXA010000216.1:0-2325 GCA_964440865.1 uncultured Muribaculaceae bacterium
AGGCGAAGCAGAGGGAGCTGGATGCGGCTTATGACGCATTTGCAGAACAGTTCGGGCGGATCAATTCGAGGGCGAACGCGCAGGCATTCGAAGATGATTCGTCCTACTATCTGCTGTGCTCCCTTGAGAACCTTGACCAGAACGGGAGGTTCATGAGCAAGGCGGACATGTTCACGAAGAGGACGATCCGCCCGGAGAGGAAGGTGGACCATGTGGACACGCCGATCGAGGCCCTGGCGGTATCGATCGGGGAGAAAGGCGCGGTCGACCTGCCGTATATGGCGGACCTTCTGGGCGAGCCCGGAGAGTATGGAAAGATAACGGATGAGCTCTCCGGCGTCATTTTCCGGGATCCGCTCTATGGCGGGGGAGCGGAGGAAGGATGGCAGACTGCCGATGAATATCTGTCCGGAAATGTGCGGGAGAAGCTGCGCGTTGCCCGTGTGGCGGAGCAGACAGGCGCGCAGTACTCCGTCAATGTCAGGGCGCTCGAGAAGGCGCAGCCGAAGGACCTTGACGCATCGGAGATCGACGTGCGCCTCGGTGCGACATGGATCCCGCCCCGGGTCTTCGAGCAGTTCATGTACGAGACTTTCAAGACACCCTTCTACCTGCGCCGCGGCATCAGGATCAGCTTTTCCGAATATACGGCGGAATGGCGGATCAGCGGGAAGAGCCAGCCGAGCCGCTATGACGTTCCTGCCTATGTGACCTATGGGACGGAGCGGGCAAATGCCTACCGCATCCTGGAAGAGACCCTGAACCTCAAGGACCTTCGCATCTATGACACGGTCGAGGATGCGGACGGCAAAAAGCACCGGGTCCTCAACAAGAAGGAGACGACGCTCGCCCAGCAGAGGCAGCAGTCCATAAAGGATGCCTTTCAGGACTGGATATGGCAGGACCCGGAGCGCCGGCAGATGCTGGTGTCCCGCTATAATGAGATATTCAATTCCGAGAGGCCGAGGGAATACGACGGTTCCCATATCACGTTCGGCGGCATGAACCCGGATATCTCGCTCCGCCCCCACCAGCTGAACGCGGTCGCCCATGTGCTGTATGGCGGCAACACGCTCCTCGCCCATGAGGTCGGGGCGGGCAAGACCTTCGAGATGGCGGCTTCCGCCATGGAGAGCAAGCGCCTCGGGCTGTGCCAGAAGAGCATGTTCGTCGTCCCCAACCACCTGACCCTCCAGTGGGCAAATGAATTCATGCGCCTCTACCCGAGCGCGAACATCCTTGTCGCGACGAGGAAGGATTTCGAGACGGCCAACCGCAAGAAGTTCTGTGCCAGGATCGCCACAGGCGATTATGATGCCGTCATCATCGGCCATTCGCAGTTCGAGAAAATCCCGATCTCGGCGGAGCGGCAGGAGAGGATGCTGAATGCGCAGATCGAAGAGATCGAAGACGCGATCAGGGAGCTGAAGTTCAACCGGGGAGAGAATTTCACCATCAAACAGATGGAGAAGACAAAGAAGACCCTGCAGGCAAGGCTCAGCCGCCTCATGGCAAATGAGCGCAAGGACGACGTCATCACCTTCGAGCAGCTCGGTGTGGACCGGCTCTACGTGGACGAGTCGCAGGCCTACAAGAATCTTTTTCTCTACACGAAGATGCGTAATGTAGCGGGACTGTCCACGTCGGAGGCCCAGAAATCCTCCGACATGTTCATGAAGTGCCAGTACATGGACGAGGTCACGGGAGGGAAGGGGATCGTATTTGCGACCGGGACGCCGGTATCGAACTCCATGACGGAGATGTACAGCCTGATGCGCTACCTACAGTATGATAAGCTGAGGGAGAAGGGGCTCCTGCATTTCGACTGCTGGGCATCGACCTTCGGGGAGACGACGACCGCGATCGAACTGGCCCCGGAAGGGACGGGCTACCGCGCGAGGACAAGGTTCGCGAAGTTCTTCAACCTTCCGGAACTCATGACAATGTTCAAGGAGGTGGCGGACATAAAGACCAGTGACCAGCTGGACCTGCCGGTCCCGGAGGCGCACTATGAGACGATCGTCGTGAAACCTTCCGAAATCCAGAAAGAGATGGTCGCATCCCTTTCCGAGCGTGCGGCTGCGGTCCACAGCGGGAACGTGGACCCGTCCGTCGACAATATGCTGAAGATCACGTCGGACGGAAGGAAGATCGGGCTCGACCAGAGGCTCATGAACCCGCTCCTGCCGGACGATCCGGACAGTAAGCTGAACGCCTGTGTCCGCATCGTCTTCGGCATATGGGAGAAGGGGAGCGGTGAAAAACAGACCCAGCTCATTTTCTGCGATATGTCCACCCCGAAGAAGGACGGGACCTTCAATGTCT
>CAYTXA010000217.1:0-2300 GCA_964440865.1 uncultured Muribaculaceae bacterium
CGATAGGTCAGAGGAAGTAGCACCTAAAACCTTTTCGCGCTCCCTGGTCCGACCCAAGGGTAGTAGGAATACTCGTTTAAAACCTTTTCGCGCTCCCTGCTCCGACCCAAGGCAACCCAAAGGCGCAGGAGAATGTACCTTCCACGGGAAACGACGGGGAAAGCCGCGCCAAGGTACGAGACGGCGCACGTTCGCGCGGGAAATGTCGGGGAAAGCCGCGACAAGGTACGAGACGGCGCATGTTCGCGCGGGAAACGCAGGGGAAAGCTGTTCGAAGGTACAAAGCAGAGTACATTCGAGCGGGAGGAGGCGGCACTAGGCGGCGAATACGGCAGCGGCGAATACGGCAGCGGCGAAGGGAGCGGAGACGATGGTGCAGAGAAGGGCAAAGATAGGGAGTGGTCGAGAACAGTCTCGGCGGGGAAGCGAGCAGAGGGTGGCAGAGGGTGGCAGGACGTGGGGAGGCGAGCAGAGGATGGCAGAGCGCGGGGGTGGAGAAGGGAGGAGCAGGGCGCTGGGAGTGGGAGGCGGAGAGAGGCGGAGGGAGGCGGAGAGAAGGCAGGGCAACGAAAAAGGGGACGGCCGAGCGATTCGGCCATCCCCTTGAAGGATAATGTCTTGCGGGACTAGTCGCTGAGAGAATAGCGGCGGAAAGCAACTACCTTCGCGTCCTTGTCGAAGGACTTGATGTACTGCTTCACGCTGATCTTCTCGTCGGCCTGGATGAAATCCTGGTCCTCGAGAGTGTGCTCCTTGAAGAACTTCTGGAGCTTGCCCTTCGCGATGTTCTCGAGCATAGCCTCGGGCTTGCCAGCCATCTTCGGGTCCTCGCTCATCTGCTGCTTGTACATTGCAATCTCCTTGTCGATGACCTCCTTCGGGCAGTCAGCCTCGGAGACGGAGACAGGATTCATTGCGGTTACCTGCTGCGCGATGGCCTTTCCGAGTTCGGCGGGAACCTCCTTGCTGAAGGCAACGATAGCGCCGAGCTTGTTGTTGAAGTGGACGTAGCTGGAAATGTACGGAGCCTCGAGAGAGCCGTAGTATGCGAGCACATGCTTCTCACCGGTCTTGCCAGTCTGGGCGGAAATCTCCTCCTCGACGGGGAGGCCGTTGGAGCACTTCGCAGCCTTGAGGCCTTCGGCATCCGCGGGGAATGCGGCGATGGCGGCATCTCCGATCTCGGCGGCAAGAGCCTTGAAATCAGGAGTTGCGCTGACGAAGTCAGTCTCGCAGCCAAGGCATGCGATGACAGCCTTGCCACCCTCGATGCGGGTAACGACGGCGCCTTCGGTGGTCTCGCGGTCAGCCCTCTTGGCGGCAACAAGCTTTCCTTTCTCACGGATGATGTCGACGGCCTTCTGGAAATCGCCGTCAGCCTCGATAAGGGCCTTCTTGCAATCCATCATACCGGCAGAAGTCATCTTGCGTAATTTCATTACGTCCTGAGCTGTGATGTTCATTGTTGATCCTTTCTTTATAAAGTTATGATACAGAGCTTACTCAGCCTTGGGGGCCTCTTCTTCTGCGGCGGGAGCAGCTTCGGGAGTTGCATCTGCAACCTTCTCGGCGGCAGCCTCAGCCTCCACGTCGACGGGCTTTGCGCCCTTGCGGGAACGGAGCTTGCGCTCGGAAACCTGCTTCCCGGCGGCCTCAGCCTCCTGTGCCTCCTTCTCCTTCGCGAGCTTGCGCTCCTCGAGACCTTCCTTGATGGCTGTGCAGAGAGCGGAGGTGATTACCTCGATGCTCTTTTCGGCATCGTCATTGGCCGGAATCACATAATCAATCGGGGTGGGATCGCAACAAGTATCAACCATTGCGATTACCGGTATGTTGAGACGATTGGCCTCTTTGACTGCATTAGCCTCTTTCTGTACGTCTACGACGAAGAGAGCGGAGGGAAGACGGTTCATGTCCTTGATTGAACCGAGATTCTTCTCGAGCTTTGCCCTCAGACGGTCTATCTGGAGACGCTCCCTCTTGGCGAGCTTATCGTAGGTTCCGTCCTCCTTCATCTTGTCGATGGAGGCCATTTTCTTGACGGCCTTGCGGATGGTCGGGAAGTTGGTCAGCATTCCGCCTGCCCACCTTTCGGTGACATACGGCATCTCGACGGATGAGGCGAGATTGGCGATAACTTCCTTAGCCTGTTTCTTGGTGGCTACGAACAGGATCTTGCGTCCGGAACGGGCGAGTTCCTTCATTGCATCCGCAGCCTCGTCTATCTTTACGACGCTCTTGTGCAGGTCGATGATGTGGATACCGTTCTTCTGGTCGAAGATATACGGAGCCATCTTAGG
>CAYTXA010000218.1:0-2293 GCA_964440865.1 uncultured Muribaculaceae bacterium
CCATAGTAATCCAGCTCGATCTTGTCGTCGAGCCCAGCCTTTGCAGACTCGGGACCGCCGAAGCCGGTAGCATAGACATACTCGTCATATGCGCCGTTCTTGTCCGGGCCCTCGTTCGGAGTTTTGCTGTCCGTGATCTCGGAAACAGCAATCTTGGACCTGAGCGTCGAGCCGCCGAAAGCAGTAGCGTAGAGGTTCCACTTTCCGTAGAAGCCCTTCTCGTCAGCCTTGAGATAATCCGGAGCGAAATCGTTCTCGGAATAGCTGGCATAGATCGGGTCAGGATCGCCGGTCGTGGTAGCCGTAGCGGTAGCGAGGTCAGTCTCGTAGCCATTGTCGGCAACTGCGATCAGGTAATACATAGTGCCGGGAGAAAGTCCGCTGACTACGCTTGTCCAGCCTGTCGTATTGATGAGGTTGAGCAGGGAGTCGCTGACTGCCTTGCTGGCCTGTACGGCGGCAATGCACTTCTGGGCGCCGGACTCAACCTGGGCCTGCGAGAATACGCCAACCCTTACGGACTCGAGATCCGATCCGGAAAGCCAGAACTCAAGGGAAGTGTCGGAGGAGTAGCCCTCTTTCTCATACTTCCTTGTAGCTGTCATCGAGGCGTTGAGCACTACAGCGAGGCTGTCCTCATCGCCGGCGGCAACATACTTGAAGCCAGCGGATGCGGCAAAGTCGCCATGAGCCTTTCCATCCTTGTCAAAAGGCACGCCGACGAGAGTGTATTCGCCGCTATTCTCGGGGCTTACGCCAACTGCAACGACATTAGTGTCGGCAAGGGAAACCTCCTTTGCAGAAGCATCGGAACCTTCAGTGATGGCAGCGACAGCATTGGTAACCTGGATAGGAGTGAGTGCGCCGGCAAGTACGCTGTACTTGACATTGGCAACGTCAGCGCCACCCTCGAACTGTACGGGCAGGACACCCTTTTCGGACTGTCCGGCAACGATGTCGAGGCTGTAGTCAACCCTGACGAAGCCCTCAGCGATACCCTCATCGGTGTACTCGCCATACCAGTAGCCGGTGTTTCCGATAGGATAAGCGAGGACGATGTAGAATCCGCCGTTTCCGTCATAGTAGGAAAGGTTGATGTTGTTTGCTGCGGCAGCCTTGGTAAAGGTCAGGAAGTCTGATCCGCCGCTGGTGTTGCCCCTGACGTCCACATAGTAGTGGAAGTTGTCACAAGCATAGATGTCGGCAGCTCTATCTGAGTTGTAGCCTACGACATGGATAGGAACCTCAACGTAGTCATATCCGTCGGGATTCTGGTTCTTGGTGTACCAGTTGAAGCTCAGATGGTCGTCTGCGCCGTTTCCGAAGTAGCCCTGGACGGGGTTGCCGGATTCGTCGACAGCAGGCTGGCCGCCGTCATAGACCCTCTCGTTGTAGGTAACGCAGTGGCGCACACCATCAATCTCGTAGTACTGGATATTGGCCACAACGGTGAAGCCGCTCCATGCAGTAGAGAAGGTGACGTCGACGGGCTTGCCGTCAGCGTTGGAGAAATTCTCCATCTTGACCCTCATGAAAGAGTAGTCGATGCTGATGGGATTATTGTTGTACCTGGAAGCATATTTCTCGTCCTCGATCGTGATGGAAGTGGAATAGGTCTTTCCATCCTTGATGTTCGCGAGGGAAAGGTCGAATGTCGTCTCGGACTGGCCGTCGGCAAAGTTGATGTCGCCGACAGTGAAAACGCCATCCTCGGAGTTCTTCACGGCTACAGGAACCGTAATAGCCCCATTGCTGTTGGTACGGGCAGCAGTCAGGTGGACAACCGGCTCATCGCTCGGAGTCATGACATGGTACCCGGCAGCTGCCTGAGACGGGAAGTAGACGCCATAGCATCCGTCCGCGTCAGGAACACCAGGCTCATACTCTTTCTCATCGCTGCAGCCAGTGAAGGCGAGCAGGGAAAGAGCTGCCAAAGCATATAGGAATTTGCTTATTGTCTTCATAATGATCTGTGATTAAGGTTAGTCAGTGACGCCGTCACGGAGTGCCGGATTCTGGTCGGTCTTGGGAAGATTTCCGCCCTCATTCTGGACTACTCCGAAGTTGGTGTTGATCTCGCCCTGCGGGAACCTCATGAGCAGCCAGGGATCGTCGGCAGCCATGTTGAAGCGGAATGCTGCAGGATAGTTGGTGCTGGCGGCATCGTGGAAGCGGACAAGAGGTTTGTTCAGACGCTTGATGTCGAGGATTCCGAAGCCTTCGCCCCAGAGCTCGACCCTGCGCTGGAACCAGATCTCGTCGGCAAGGGTACGTCCGCCGTCGGTAGCGGAAT
>CAYTXA010000219.1:0-2029 GCA_964440865.1 uncultured Muribaculaceae bacterium
ATTGGCCATACGGGAATCGTGGTAGAGGTAACCTCCTCCACTATCGTGACCGTCGAGGGCAACAGCTCCAATCAGGTCAAAAAGAACACCTACAACCGCTCCAACAGCTATATCGCCGGATATGGTCATCCGCTCTACAGTGATACGGACGACGCTGCTGCCACCCCGACTCCGTCACCCGCTCCTGCACCTTCTTTGAAGACCTGCGATGCGAAAGCGCCTCTTCTCAAGAAGGGTGATACCGGGAATGCAGTGAAGAATGCTCAGGCATTGCTCATATCCAACGGCTATGCCTGTGGCGGACGGATCGTGCAAGGCAGCGAGGTTCCTGATGGTGACTTTGGACCAACAACAGAAAAATCCGTAAAGAGCTATCAGAGCCTGAAGAAGCTGGATACCGATGGGATCATCGGCTCCGATACATGGACGGCGCTCCTTACCACCTGACGATATTCATATTGCAATCATACAGCCTGTCGAGGTCTCTTCGGAGATTTCGGCAGGCCTTTTTCTTTTATGGGGGTTGCTCTTTTTCCCAAGTACATGAGGAAGGGTCACAGTTCAAGCCTTCCCACGATAGGAGGAAAGAGCAATGAGATTAGAAACGACGCCGACTGAGATGTCATTTGGAAATCTTCACATAACAGTTCATCGTGTGTTCAGCAGCACCTCTTCGGAAACCGCTGTGGACAAGGCCAGAAAGCTAATTCTTCAACATGTTTTCGACCCTGAATTTGTCGAGAATATACCCGAAAAAGAACTTGCTATTCTGCCGGAACAGAGCGAATATACGACCACCAAAGGAGGTGCTTCACTTGAGGAAACAAACGGTACAACCGGATAAGCTGACGGCGCTTTATTGCAGACTGTCACGCGACGACGGAACCGATGCCGAATCGAACAGCATCGGGACACAAAAAATGATCCTCGCCAAATACGCGCAGGATCACGGATTCCCGAATATCCAGTATTATGTGGATGACGGGTACACAGGAGCGAATTTCGACAGGCCGGGATTCAAGCGTATGCTGGCCGATGCCGAGGCTGGGAAGATCGGTACGATTATCTGTAAGGACATGTCCCGATTCGGCAGAGACTACCTGAACGTCGGCCTCTACACAGAAATACGGTTCCCTGAAATGGGTATCCGCTTCATTGCCATGAGCGACGGAGTGGACAGCGAGGACGATTCAGGAAACGACTTCACTCCATTTCGGAACATCATCAACGAGTGGTACTGCCGCGATGTCTCCAAGAAGATCAAGGCCAGCATGAGGGCTCGCGCACAGGCCGGACAGCACTTGACGGGATTCGCTCCTTACGGGTACATCAAGTCCGCAGAAGACAAAAACGTCTGGCTGATCGACGAAGAAGCCGCCACCATCGTCCGGGAGATTTTCACCAAGTTCATCGCGGGAGAATCCGCTGCGGAGATTGCGCGGCAGATGAACGAGCGAAAGCTGCTGCCGCCCAGAGAGTACAGCGAGACCAAGCATGGCCGTCCGGCTTATGGGAAATACCTGAAGATGGACAACCCTCCGGTCGTATGGAGAAACACCACGGTGCTCGGTATTTTGGATCGGTATGAATACTGCGGCCACACGGTAAGCTGCAAGTCGGTCAGCACTTCATACAAGACGAAGAAGCATGCACGGATTCCGAAGGAAGACTGGCTGATCACCCGCGACACGCGGGAGCCCATCATCGACGAGGAGACTTGGCAGACAGCGCACCGCATCCGGGAATCCGGTCGGCGCAGGCCTGCTAAGGCCCATGACAAGGGACCGCTCAACGGCTTTCTTTACTGCTCCGATTGCCATAACAAGCTCCATTTCCACGCCTGTGAACGACTGAAACGCACCAATGGCTACTTCGATTGCTTTTACCACACCAGCTACAAGATTTGCCCTAATCGGCACTACATCCACCGGAACGTGGTCGAGGAAGCTGTTCTGGCTGACCTGCAGGCCGTGACGACAATGGTACGGGAGCACGAGTCGGACTTCATGGCTCAGGTCAAAAAGAGGGC
>CAYTXA010000219.1:2039-2266 GCA_964440865.1 uncultured Muribaculaceae bacterium
TAAGCTCCAGAAAGAGCAGTCTGACGGCCAGAAGCGTTTAGAAGACATCGACCGGATCATCAACCAGCTCTACGAAGACAAGGTGGCCGGTGAGCTTTCGGCAGACCGCTTCAACCGGATGCTTGAGACCTACGAGGAGGAGCAGGCAAAGCTCCGCAATCGGCTGGAAGAGTTGCACGAGATCATTTCCTCGGAGCGGGAGAAAACAGACGGTGCTGAACACTTCA
>CAYTXA010000220.1:0-2258 GCA_964440865.1 uncultured Muribaculaceae bacterium
GCCTCCGTTCTGTCCGCGGAAGCCGCCTCCACCCATCATTCCGCCCATCATTCCGCCTGCAACGTCGTTGAATCCGCGGTTGTTGGTGTTGTTGGCGTTGAGGATGACACTGAACTGGTTTTCCTTGGTGAACTTGCCGACAAATCCAGCTCCCTGGTAGCGGTAGTCTCCATTCTCCCCGGCATCTCTGGTCGACGCGTCAAGGTAGTCATGGCCCAGGCCTCCCATCAGGTTGCCGAATGTTCCGTTCATCATGCCCTTCTGGATGCTCAGGTCGATGACCGTTTCCTCATTGCCGTCGTCGATTCCCGTGAATTCAGACTGTTCAGACTTCTTCTGGACAACCTTCACCTTCTCTATGACTTTCGCAGGTATGTTGCTGGAAGCCAGCGACGGGTCGTTCAGGAAGAAGGTCTTCCCGTCGATGGTGATCTTCGAGATAGACTGTCCGTTGGCAGTGATCGTACCGTCGTCGGACACCTCGACGCCCGGAAGTTTCTTGAGCAGGTCGACGAGCATGTCGTTGTCCGTCGTCTTGAAAGACGACGCATTGTACTCGACCGTGTCTTTCTTCACCACGATCGGGTTTCCGGTCGCGGAGACGGATGCGGCATCGAGCATTTCCTTGTCGGGTTCGATCTTGATCTCTCCGAGCTTGAGCGGGGTGCCGTCGGTCGTAATTTCTTTAGTATATGTCTTATAGCCAAGCAGTTCGACCTTGAACGTGTATTTTCCGCGCGCTACCTTGGTAATGTTCACGTTTCCCTTGTCGTCGCTGAGGACATAGTTCGAGGGAGACTTCTCCCCCGCCTTCGTCAGGGAAACCGTCGCGAAAGATATGGGCTCTCCCGTAGAAGAATCCACCAGCAGAGCTGTAACCACCCTCTGCGGTTCAGCTACCGTTTCCGGTTCCTTGTTGTCAGGACGTGCGGGTGCGGGGCCCGGCACCTGGGCGGCACTTACCGCTGCCGCCGCCATAAAAGCCATTGCAAGAGTTATGATCCTGCGCATAATCTGTCGGATTTTCCGTTATTGTTGCAAAATGACGCCCTTCTTCCGGGCGTCACATCTAATAAGACAGAAAAATCGGCGTCAGGTTTAAACTGACGTTTTCCACAAAATCGATTTTCCGGAAAATATTCCGGATTGTTCAGGCGAGCCTGTCGGGATGGTCATGGATGAACTGTTCCCACGTTCCCTTACCCTTCGTGGCGGCAAGCGGATTTGTAGTCTCGTAGAAATGGCACATCGCGATTGCCAAGGCATCGGTGGCATCAAGCGGCTTGTCGCTGATATTGAATCCGAGCGTCTTCTGCAGTATCAGGCTTACCTGCTCCTTCGAAGCGGCTCCGTTCCCGGTAATCGCTTCCTTGGCCTTTCGGGGCGCATACTCGAACACTTCCGGGAGCCCATATTCCATGGCGGCCAGTATCGCGGCTCCCTGGGCACGCCCAAGCTTCAGGATGACCTGTGCGTTCTTGCCGTAGAACGGGGATTCGAGGGCCATCTCGTCCGCATGGTAGGTCTTGCACACCTCGGAGACAGTCTCATAGATCTGGCGCAGCTTTGTGTATGCATTCTTCTCCTTCCGGATGTCAAGCACGCCCATGTCCACGAATTCCGCCTTTTTCCCGACAACATGAATGACCCCGAAGCCAAGCAGATTGGTTCCGGGGTCTATTCCGATTATGGTCCGTCCCTTTTCCACTAGTCGATCTTGTCGAAGTGGGTGTAGGGGCGCAGGACTTCGGGGATGATGATTCCGTCGGGAGTCTGGTTATCCTCGAGGAGGGCTGCTACGACTCTCGGGAGAGCAAGGGAGCTTCCATTGAGGGTGTGGCAGAGCTGCATCTTGCCTTCTGCATCACGGTAGCGCAGGTGCAGGCGGTTGGCCTGGTAGGTCTCGAAGTTGGAAACGGACGAGATCTCGAGCCAGCGGCCCTGGGCAGCGGACCAGAGTTCGAAGTCATAAGTGATGGCAGAGGTGAAGCTGAGGTCTCCGCCGCAGAGACGGAGGATCCTGTACTTCAGGCCGAGGGCATTCACGAGACTCTCGACATGCGCGATCATCTCGTCAAGAGCAGCATAGGAATTCTCCGGCTTCTCGACGCGGACAATCTCGACCTTGTCGAACTGATGCAGACGGTTGAGACCGCGGACATCCTTGCCGTAGGATCCAGCTTCGCGACGGAAGCACGGAGTGTAGGCGGTAAGCTTCTTGGGGAATTCGTCATCCTTGAGGATCACGTCCCTGAAGA
>CAYTXA010000221.1:0-2258 GCA_964440865.1 uncultured Muribaculaceae bacterium
AGCAAGAACATCTACTGGGCATGCTATGACACCAAGGACCATCCCCGTCTGACCGAGATCACTTCCTTCGAGACCATCATGGTACAGAAGGTCGCCAGCAAGAATGCCAAGCTCTACGCCAACATGAAGGCGGGCTTCGTAGGCATCGGGCTGAAGAAGGACGATGGGGGCGAATTCGTATGCGACTGTTCCGACCTGTCGGAGATCATCGTGTTCCGGAAGGACGGAAAGTACTCCGTCACGAAGGTCACGGACAAGGCTTTCTTCGGCGAGAATCTGCTCTACGTGGGGGTATTCACCCGCGGGGACGAGAGGACAATCTACAATGTGATCTACCGCGACGGCAAGCAAGGCGCCTGCTACGCGAAGCGTTTCGCAGTGACTTCCGTTACCAGGGACAAGGAGTATGACATGACCATGGGAAATCCCGGGTCCACGATCTACTGGTTCACTGCAAACCACAACGGCGAGGCCGGCAGCGTCAGGGTCTATCTGCGCCCAAAGGCCAGGCTGAAGAAGTCGTCGCTGGACTATGATTTCGCTTCCCTTGCCATAAAGGGGAAGGCCGCCAGGGGCAACCTCGTGACGAAGAATCCTGTCATGAGGGTTGCACTCCATACCCGTGGGATTTCCACGATCGGAGGGAAGGATATCTGGTTTGATGCTGATGTCCAGAGACTTAACGAGGACGGAAGGGGCGTTTGCCTCGGCAATTTCGTGGATGGGGACCGCATTCTTGCTGTCTTCAAGGACGGCACCTACTACACGACGACTTTCGACCTGAGCAGCCGCTACCAGGGCGAGGTGCTCCGTATAGAGAAGCTGGATCCGGAAAAGGTCTACACGGCCCTGTACTGGGACGATGGAGCCAAGGCATTCTATGTCAAGCGGTTCTCTTTCCAGCAGGCAGACAATACCCCGACATCCTTCATCTCCGAGGGGAAGGGTTCATACCTCGTGGACATTTCCTCGGACCTGCACCCGACATTCGTGGTGAAGTTCGGAGGAAAGGATGAGGGGCGTGATCCGGAAACCATCGATGCAGAGAATTTCATCGGCCAGAAGGGCATTGCCGCGAAGGGGAAGAAATGTTCGCTCAGGGAGGTTGCCTCTGTAGAGTTCGGCGAGCCGCTCCACTATCCCGAAGATGACCTTCCCGATGAGCCTGAGGACGAAGAGCCGGATTCTTCCGAGAATTCCGGGCCGTCCGGCAATGGCGCAAGTGCCGGCGACATAGTCGAGCTCGGCAGCGATGACATTCCGGATGACCCTGGCGACGAGAACGAGCCGAATCTCTTCGACAACATCTAGGGCGGGCTTTTTCGTCTGCCTTCCTCCTGGCTCCGGCACGGCTTCCCGACCGCTCCGGACCGTCAAGCCTGATGAATGCTGGAAATTATTTCGTGGGCAATCTCAGAATAGGACATGCCGTCTATATCCAGTGTCAGACATGACGCGGACTCATAGATAGCCTCCCGCTTGCTCATAAGGCCTTCTACCTTGGCGCGTAGGGCAGCGGCATTGTCCGCACCGCTTAGCATTGGCCTCCCGGATGTTCCGTCAATGAGGAGATTATCCACCAGGGTGTCTATTGTGGCACGGAGGTAAATGCAGCTCGTATTGGTCTTTACAAGGTCAGCGCATGCAGGCGTAGTGAGAGTGCCTCCGCCAAGGGAGAGGATGAAGTCGGCTCCAGGTGCCGGGGCGAAATGCGGGCGTATTCCGGCAGGGCATTCCATGTCGTCTGCGGGCAGCCCGAAAAGGGCCTGCAGTGCGAGGTGTTCCAGGGAGCGGAAGGCTTTTTCGCCCATGGATGAGAATATGTCGGGGATGGTTCGTCCTGTTGCCTCGACAATGTAGTCGTCAAGGTCTATGAGGGGAATGCCGAGCTGGAGGCGGAGTTCCCTCCCCACGCTGGATTTGCCACATCCCATGAATCCCGTCAGCGATATGATCATAGTCGGATTTTTCAGTTCGTTTACCTTCCCAAATTTATCATATTCCGCACGAAAAAGAAAATTTCCTCTCCGTCAGAAGATGCCTCCTTTCGGTCCGGGCTGGTTTCCGCCTCTTTTCCCGACGTTTCCCGGCGGAAGGGACAAACCCCTTGTCCCTGGGGCGGCTTTCCCCGGCATTTCACGGCGGAAGGCACATCGCCTTGTACCGTTGGACGTTTCTCCCCCGCATTTCCCGACGGAAGGTCCATCGCCTTGTACCGTTGGACGTTTCTCCCCCGCATTTCCCGACGGAAGGTCCAT
>CAYTXA010000222.1:0-2198 GCA_964440865.1 uncultured Muribaculaceae bacterium
TTACATGACTCCCGCGCAGGACGACAAGGTGATCACTCTGGCCGACAACGAGGGCGTCATGAAATTCAGCGTCCGCATGAAGAACATTTATTACATCGAAGCGGACGACAATTACATTAAGGTGTGGTACGACGACCACACCGGACGCGTGAAACAATATATGCTGCGCTGCCGCTTGAAGACGGTCGAAGAGAGTTTCGCGGAAAGCGACCTTGTGCGCTGCCACAGGAAATACATAATCAATATTTCCAGGATCCAGGTGCTCAGCAAGGAAAAGGACGGCTATCAGATAGATCTTGGCGTCGACAGCATAGGAGCGGTGCCGGTTTCGAAGACTTACGAACCGATGGTGCTCCAGAAATACAATTCAAGACATTGATTATGTGGCAGAGGATACAGACTCTTTATTTGCTGATTGCGTCGGGGCTTCTCGTCGCAATGTATTTCCAGCCCTACGGCACATGGATCATCGTGCTTTTCAGCCTTGCGCTTGCCTGCCAGCTGTTGGCGGTGGTGGCGCTCAAGTCCCGCACGTTGCAGATGCGCCTTTCCAATCTTGCAGGGCTTTTGCTCCTTGGACTCCAGATTTGGATGTGCGTCGCTTATTTTTCGGCGGATCCCCGTCCTGCGCTCAGCTTCACGGCCATCTTCCCTATAGTAGCCGCCATCCTGGACTTCCTTGCGGCCAGGGCCATACTCAGAGACGAACTGCTGGTGCGCAGCGCATCTCGCCTGCGCGCTGCCAAACGTAATAAATAACAATGATATTTATGAGAATACCGGAATCAGAACTCATTATCTATGCCGACGGCTCGGCATTCCACATTCACATCAAACCCGAAGAACTTGCGGACACCGTCATAGTTTTCGGCGACCCCGGCAGGGTTAAGATGTTCGAACCCCTTTTCGATAGCATAGAGGCCAGGGGACAGTCCCGCGAATTCGCATTTGCAACCGGTCTTTACCACGGCAAGAGGGTGACCGCCCTTTCGCACGGTATCGGGTGCGACAACATCGACATCGTGATGACCGAGCTCGACGCCCTTGCGAACGTGGATTTCAAGACACGCGAAGTCAAGCCCGAGCACAGGACGCTCACAATCGTGCGTATTGGCACCTGCGGCGCCATCCAGCCGGATATTCCCTTGGGATCCTTCATCCTCAGCCATATTTCCGTGGGCTGCGACGGCCTCATGAACTGGTACGAAGGTCGCGACGAGATCGCTCTTCTCGATTTCGAGGAGGCTTTCAAGAAGGCCGTGAAATGGAACAAGCATCTGCCCGATCCCTATTTCGTGCGCGGGTCCGAGAAGCTTATAAAGCTCTTCGAAGACTGCACGGTGAAGGGCATGACCGTTTCCGCCTCCGGCTTCTACGGCCCCCAGGGACGCGTCGTCCGCCAGGGACTGGCTATGCCGAACATGCTCGAGGATTTTGAAAAATTCGAATACAAGGGATATCGTATCACCAACTTCGAGATGGAAGGCTCAGCCCTTGCCGGAATGGCCCGCAAACTTGGCCACGAAGCCATCACGGTGTGCGCCGCCATCGCCCATCGTTACCTGAAGGATGCCAACACGGATTACAAATCCCGCGTCAACGAACTGGTGAAACTGGTGCTGGACAAGCTGACGGCCTAGTTGTTCTTGTAGAGTTCCTTCGTGGAGTTGATCTCCCAGACCTTGATGGAAGGATCGCTGACGATTGCGTCGACGATCCTTTTTTGTCCCCTGATCACATTGGTCTCCAGGAAGCGGATCTGCTCGGGGAAGGTGGTGAGGAAGGCGCTGGCGATCTCGTGCTGGCTGCCCTCAAAGCGGTAAATATTGTAATTGTAGCCGTTGTCGGCGAAGATCTCCGAAAGCGGGTCGGCACCCATGAAACGGTTCTTGAAGAACTTGATGCTCTTGTAGGTGACTATGCGGTCGGCGGTTCCATGGAAGAAGAGGGTGGGGGCGGGTTCCTTCGCATATTTTATCTTCCCCTCGCGCGACAGTATCGCTCCCGAGAAAGGCATTACGCCCGCGTAGTTGAATTCCTGGGGGAGCATTCCGGCATGGCCGCTGCGGTTGCAGATGTGCCACTCCGCCTGCATCGCGATCATGGCACCGGCGGAAGATCCGCTCACTACGATATTGGAGGGGTCCACTCCGAGAGCTTCGGCATTGTCGATGATGAAGGAGGTGTCTTCCGTTCTG
>CAYTXA010000223.1:0-2197 GCA_964440865.1 uncultured Muribaculaceae bacterium
GCTCCGCCTGAGCAGAGGTAAATCTCGCCCTTTTCCAATTGGTCCAAGGCTTCGGTGAGATACCCAAACGGCTTCTTCTGGGGCCCGTACACGTCAATCATCAAGACCGGCATCGCATATCCGACCAGCTTGTATTCCGTCTGGGCCTGGATTTCCTGGGGTAGGAACTGATGCCAGAACCCCATTCCGGCCAAAATGTCTCCGACTACCGGGGTCTAAAGCTCCTTTCTGAAAAGCGCGAACAGCTCGTCATCGTTCTTCCATTCCGCCATGTTCCTCAACCTCCTATGCAGGTCAACGCAGCCCGCATGTATCCGAGCGCGAACGCCATGCCGGTGTGCCAGCCGTCGTTCGTCGCGGTGACAAACGGGGTATGGTCCGGAATCAGGACGCCATGGAACCCGTTCTCTCGAAGCAGTCTCAAGGCCTTGACCATGTCGATGTCACCTTCGTCGACAAAGACCTCGTCATAGCTGGGAACCTTGCCACGGACGTTCCTGAAGTGGATGTAGCTGATAGAACGGGCATACTGCCTGATCGCCTCGTACAAGCTTCCTTCGCTCATTTCCTGGATGCTTCCCATGCAAAACTCGATCTTGTTCGATGGACTTTTGTGCAGGTCCAGGAGTTTCTGGTACAGCCGAGGTTCGTAGACGAGCCGGGGAGTGCCTCTCAACCGTGGCATCGGAGGATCGTCCGGATGCAACGCGAGCTCGACGCCAGAGGCATCCGCCACAGGAAGCACGGCATCACGGAAATACTTGAGCCGGGCCCAGAGCTCGTCGGAGGAGATGGAAGGCAGAAAGCCGGGTGCCGCATGCTCGTCATAGGTCATGTTCCAGATTTGCCCGTTCGGGACGGGAGCATCGATGTCAAGCGTGGACGCATCGAAAAAGACGGTATTCGCTCCTCCCCTGGCCCTGGGCCCTCGCTGATGGCCCCACACTCCAGCAAGGGAGAAGTTATAGCCGAACGAAGGGATCCCCACCTTCCCTACGGTCTTGATGATCGAGCAAAGATGCTCGAGCTGCGCATCACGTCTCGGACCGGCGAGCAACACGTCATACCAGTCAGCCGGGTTGAAGTTCTCGATGCCCGCGATAGAAAGATGGTGCCTGGCAGCCATCTCCTGGAGTTCCCTCAGGTGGGCCTCGCTCCAGATGGAGTCCTCCTGCTCGGCCTCTCCATAGTTTTTGCGGGTATCCGTCGCTGTCACGATTTCCTTCGTGTAATAGTTTGCAAGATGGATGATGAGATGGGTGCAACCGAGTTGCTCGGCAAAGGTAAACTCATCCTCGTTCAATTGATGCCGGTAAAGCCCGAGTCCAAGGAACATCGCAACCTCCTGTACTGGCCTTTATTGTAAGAAAGATCACGCGGCTGTCATTCCTTGCAGATGCTGTTTTATTGCTCTATATTGACATATGGAAAAAGGAGAAAAGGAACGATGCTTCATGAAATCAACGCCGAGAATCTCATCGATATGGATAGCGAGATCCACTACAGTTTCCGTAACTTCATACCAAAGAAAGAATATCCACAGCGTCATGACTTCTACGAGTTCTTCCTTGTGACCTCAGGGGCGTTTCAGTTTGTTGCGGATGGAAGGCAACGGATAGTCCGGCAGGATGATTTCTGCATGTTGACTCCGGGCACCATCCATGCGAAATACGAGATTCCGGAATCTCCCAGCAGCCATATCAATCTTGCCTTCCTTTCCTCCACCATGGACGACTTGTGCAGGTACCTGTACGGAAGACGTCCGGACGAGGTGCTTCCCTGTGGTGCGGAACTTCTCTCGCTTGCCAAGCACGAGAGCTCGATGCTCCGCTCGGAGATGGAATTCATCAGTCTGATGCCGGATGCGTGCCGGGAAGAGAAACGGACCTACATGCGGCAGCTGCTCGTCTACATCGTCTTCCAGATCCTCGCCCCCCAGAAGAAGGCGGACAAGGAAACGACGCTCATCATCCCCCGATGGCTCCAAGAGACCATGCAGTGTTTCTCACGTGTCGATTCGCTCGCGCAGGGACTTCCCGGCATCATCCATATGACGGGCCTAAGCAAGGAATATGTCTGCCGCTCCTTCAAGAAGTATCTGGGACTCACCCCTACCCAGTACGTGAACATGAAGCGGCTCGACTATGTCGCCAACATGCTCGTCCATTCCGACCGCTCCATACAGGAACTCTGCTAT
>CAYTXA010000224.1:0-2183 GCA_964440865.1 uncultured Muribaculaceae bacterium
CGTTTCAGTACGATGTTGTTTGACATTTTATAGGTAAAAATTGAATTGGCGATGTTCCTTTTAATTCAACGGCGAAGTTACTCAATTTTTTTCTATTTTCGCATCATGAATATGGACAAAACAAGCCCCGCGCTCAGTGGCCTGGATCCCCGGCAGCTGGACGCGGCGAAATGTGTCGACGGCCCCGTGCTGATCGTGGCTGGAGCGGGCTCCGGCAAGACAAGAGTGCTGACCAGCAGGATAGCGTATCTGCTGGAGAGGGGGTGTGACCCGGGCAGGATCCTGGCGCTGACTTTCACGAAGAAGGCGGCAGGCGAGATGAAGGAGAGAGTGGCCGCCATGGTAGGGGGCAGGAAGGCGTGGAAGATCCGCATGGGAACCTTCCACTCCGTGTTTGTGCGTTTCCTCAGGGAATACGCCGGACAGCTTGGCTACCCCTCGAACTTCACGATCTACGACACATCCGACAGCCAGAGTGCAATCAAACGCTGCATAAAGGAGCTCAAGCTGGACGACAAGACCTACAAGCCCAAGGACGTGCTGTCCAGGATTTCAGCGGCGAAGAACAACCTCGTCTCGGTCGCCGGCTACAGGGCGAACCTCAATGCCCAGAAGAACGATGCCGCCGCCAGGAGGCCCCGCATCGTGGACCTTTACGCTGCCTATCAGGAACATATGAGGCAGTCAGGCGTCATGGACTTCGACGACATTCTCGTGAACATGGCCCGTCTGCTGCACGATTTCCCCGACATCGCCAGGAAAATATCGGACTCGTTCCAGTACATCCTCGTGGACGAATACCAGGACACGAACCGTGCCCAGTACGTGATACTGAAAGGCCTTGCAGCCGTCCACCGCAACCTGTGCGTAGTGGGCGACGACTCCCAGTCGATCTACGCATTCCGTGGCGCAAGGATCGAGAACATACTGAACTTCAGGAAGGACTATCCTGACGCCAGGATATTCCGCCTGGAGGAGAACTACCGCTCCACGAAGAATATAGTCGAGGCGGCCAACTCGCTGATAGCCAAGAATGAAGACAGAATCCCGAAGCATTGCTACTCTTCCGGGGACGAGGGCGAGAAGATCCGCCTTACGGAAGCATTCTCGGAACAGGAGGAAGGACTTCTCATCGCTTCCTCGATCATAGAGCGGATGGGCAGGGACAAGTGCGAGTACAAGGACTTTGCGATCCTGTACCGCACCAATTCCCAGTCGCGTTCGCTGGAGGAGGCCCTGCGCCGCCGCAACCTCCCGTACATCATCTACTCTGGCAACTCCTTCTACGACAGGGCGGAAGTGCGGGACATGATGGCCTACTTCAAGCTGGCCGTGAATCCAGACGACGACGAGTCCTTCCGTAGGGTCGTGAACACTCCCGCGAGAGGTATAGGCAACACCACCGTCGAAGCGCTTGTCGCCGCGGCTGCCAGCCAGCACTGCTCCCTCTATGGGCTTGTGGCGAAGGGCAGGCTTGAGCTGTACGGAATCCGCAGCGGCACTGCCGGGAAGCTTGACGGCTTCGTCCAGATGATAAGCAAGTACTGCGAAAAGCAGAAGAACGCCAATGCGTTCGAGGTTGTCGCCGGACTGTCCGAGGAATGCGGGCTCTACCGGATGTACAAGGAGGACAACACGGTCGAGAGCCAGTCCCGCGCCGGGAACATCGCCGAGCTCCTGAACAGTGTCCAGTCCTATATCGAGGAACGGGACAATGAGTATGCCGAGGAGATGATGGCGGACGGGACGATCTCTTCGGCCGATGAGCTGAAGGACTCCGACTATCCGCAGGTTTCGCTCGCCGACTGGCTGGAGAACGTCTCGCTGCTCAGCGCAGTGGACGTGGATGACGAGGAATCGGGCAACAAGATCGCCATGATGACTGTCCATTCCGCCAAGGGACTGGAGTTCCCGTATGTCTATGTCGCCGGCATGGAGGAAAACCTTTTCCCGGTCGGCGGGTTTACGGCATCCCCCAAGGATGTCGAAGAGGAAAGGCGCCTGTTCTATGTCGCGCTTACCAGGGCGGAAAAGGCTGTGAATCTGTCATTTGCCGACACAAGGATGCGCAATGGACGCCACGAGTCCAATCCGCCAAGCCGGTTCATCCGTGAGATCAGCAACGAATACATCGAGAACCCGCTTCCGAAGGATAGCCAGAGTTTCGGATTCTCCGGTTCTTT
>CAYTXA010000225.1:0-2177 GCA_964440865.1 uncultured Muribaculaceae bacterium
AATCTCTTCGTCCGTTGTCCGCAGCCAACTCTGGATGCAGCGGGCGACACTCGTGAGGCTTGTGAACGAGGAGCTGAAGAAGGATGAGCTCTACGACCGGTCGGAAGGTTTTGTCCGCGACATAGTACTGAAATGACCATGACCAGTGGCAGCAAGATAAGGATTGTAGCCGATACTTCGGTCCCGTTTTTCCGGGGCGTGTTCGAGCCCTGGGCCGATGTCGTGTACATCGAAGGGCCGGAAATCGGGCCTGACGATGTCCGGAACGCGGACGCCCTCGTCGTGACAACTACGACGAGGTGCGATGCCTCCCTTCTCGAAGGCTCATCCATAAAACTGATTGCCTCTGCCACCAGCGGAGTCAACCACATCGACACTGAATGGTGCGGAACGCATGGCATCGAAGTGCGGAATGCGCCGGGATGCAACGCGGGAGGCGTGATGGAGTACATCTTCTCCGGAATCTACGCTACTGCATCTCGCGGGTCCATTGACCTCAGAGGCAAGGTGATAGGCATAATCGGGGCAGGGAACATCGGCAAGAGGGTCGAGGCCATGGGCATGAACCTTGGCTTCAAGGTGCTGAAGAATGATCCTCCCCGGGAAGCTGCGGAAGGCCACTACGAGTTCTGCAGCCTGGACTATCTGCTTGCCCATTCGGACATTGTCATAATGCTCGTGCCGCTCGGAGAGTCCACGCGCGGGATGGTCGGGCGTAAGTTCTTCTCTTCCATGAAAAAAGGCTCGTTCTTCATCAACGCGGCAAGGGGCGAACTTGTGGACGACGAGGCGCTGAAAAAGGCGATTCCTTCGCTCGGACCGGTGATCATCGACACATGGAATCATGAGCCGGACGTGGACAGGGAACTGCTTTCCATGGTGACTGTCGCGACTCCGCACATCGCCGGGTTCTCCTACCAGGGAAAGCAGAATGCTACTGCTACGGCTGTCCGCGGCATTGCCCGTTTCTTCGGGATTCCTTCCCTGAACGAGTTTTTCCCCGAGACGGATGTGTCTGAGCTTGAGGCAGTAAAGCTGGATCTCCACGACAAGAGCCAGGGCGAGATCGCTTCAGTCTTCCAGTACAATTACCCGATCTTCACGGACGATTTCATGTTCCGCATGCATCCGGAGAATTTCGAGAGCCTCCGTGCCGGCTACAAGTACCGCCGCGAAGTGTATTTCTGACAAATAACCAATGACCAGATAATCATGTTATCATCACAAGACATCAGCCAGATCGAAGAGCGCGGATCTGACCCGAAAGTTGTCCGCCAGCAGCTGGACCACATCAAGAAAGGCTTCCCATGGATGACTATCGTGGGTGCCGCCACACCTGAGAGAGGCATAAAGAAGCTTTCCCCGGAAGAAGAGGACAAGGCTGTGGAGTATTATTGCTCCGCCAAGGTGGCCGGAAAGTGCAAGTTCGTGCCTGCTTCCGGAGCCGCTTCACGTATGTTCAAGGACATTTTCGCCGGTCTCTCCACTCTCCAGGACGGAGAAGACGTGCCGGAAGGAAGCGCCGTGGCACGCCTCGCAGCCGGAATCGAGAAGTTTGCCTTCTATACTCCCGAGCTTTTCGGAAAACCGGAGGATACGAAGGAGTACAGGCTCTCGGTAGCGGACAAGGTGCTGAAGGACAGCGGACTCGGCTATGGCCACAAGCCGAAGGGTGTCATCCGTTTCCACCGCTACGCCTCCGAATGCAGGACTGCTCTTGCCGAGCATCTTGTCGAGGCACAGGAATACATGCGCAACGCCGACGGCACCTGCAACCTCGTCGTGACAATCTCCCCGGAACACCGGGCCCTGTTCGAGGCTGCCCTCTCCGAGGTCAAGGATGAATATGAAAAGAGGTATGGGGTGAAGTACAATGTGACATTCACCTACCAGGACAAGGCAACGGACACGATTGCCGCTGACGACAAGAACCGCCCGTTCCGCACTTCCGAAGGGAAGCTTCTCTTCCGCCCCGGCGGACATGGAGCCCTGATCCACAATCTCGACAATGTCGACGCAGAACTTGTATCCATCAAGAATATAGACTACGTCTCCTATGAGAGACTTCTACCTGTCACTGCAAAGTACAATAAAGTCCTGATTGGCAAGGCCCTGGAGCTGATGGACAAGATCTTCGGCTACCTGCGTGCGCTTGACGCCGAGACCGATCCGTCTTC
>CAYTXA010000226.1:0-2174 GCA_964440865.1 uncultured Muribaculaceae bacterium
TCTATCCAGGTCTCTGTTTTGTCAAAGAAGATTCCGCTTTTCACGAGCAGATCTTCCAGTTTCTTTTCGATCTTTGGATCCTTCTTATCCGTGTAGAGCTCGATATCGATCTCGGTAATCGGGTAATACACGGTTCCATCCGCAGCGAAGTTATCACTGTTCGGACAGCGATAGCAGAGAAAAGGTGGATCCGGTCCTTCACCCTCGGTAAAGTGATCGTAGGCAAAGGGAAGACCCAGCTCCTCCAGAATGGTGATGATCTTGTCCATCAGCTTTTCAACTCCTTCTCAATCTCGTCGGATAGCTTTCCGGTGATGTCTTCCTCCACGGTCGAGATATGCGGGATCCCATCAACGCGACCTCCGCCACGCTTGGCATGACCTTTTTCCAGAAGATGGGTGAGTCCATAGATCTTGTTATGAACGACGACTTCAGCGCCGACAGCCGTTTCCTTCTGAACTGTGGATCGCCAACTCTTGGCGTACTTGCCTCTGCGCTTGGGTGATTTTTCCTTCAGTTCCTTTACAGCTTCCTTGCCGGCATCCTTGATTTCCTGCTTTACAACATCGTTTACATCCTCCACGTAGTCGGAGAGTGTCTTCTCAACCGTTGCAGCAAGATCGTCTGCTTTTATCTTCATCGCTTCACCTTCTCACATCGGAATTTCAGACTTCGGTGATGGAATCCCATCGGGTCTATCGCCGTCACGTTGTAGAGATCATCGCCGTGTCGGATCCTGAGCTTCGTGGAGTCGAGCCCTTCGAGGCATTCCGCATACCGGACCGTGAAATCAAGTGCCTCCGTACTGTTCGTGGTTCCGGCTTCCTGTTTCTCTGAGCCGCCGCTTTGAACTGGCGTTGCCCAGCAGGTGAAAAAGTCCGTCCACGCATTGGTGTGGTTTCCGTACTTGTCCTTCACGATTTCATTTTTCTGAATCGTGATGCGGATGTTCATGCCTGCAATGTTCATCAGAATCCAGGGCTCCTTTCTCCAAACAGAATGGCGCGGAGGTTAAGAATCAGTGCGTGATGGTCTGCTTCCTCCCGGTGCTCATTTAAGTAAGCGAGGGCATAGAGAACAGCAGCCATGACGAGAGGGCTGTCACTGTCGTCGAGCGAGTCCTTCCTCAGCACATCAGCTACCAGACGTTCTGCTGCGGAGATCTCGCTTTGCAGGAGTGCATCTTCATCCGAATAATCAATCCGGAGATATTTCTTGGCGTCCTCAAGCTTTACCATAAGCACCTCCATAATGATATGGACCGGAGTGATTGGCTCCGGCCCCGTTACTAGTTAAGAGGGAATCCGTCAGGCGGATGCTCCAGCCTTCAGAATCTGTACAGCCTCCGGAAGAACGAGCTTGCCGTCAACACGCTCCTTGGCGACGTAGCCGATCATTCCGTTGCCTGCGAAAAGCTCACGGAGTTCCTGAACGGAACGAGTGCCACGGTCTCCGATGTTGTAGTAGGAGAAGTCGCCGAATGCGATGGCAGGCTTTCCAGCTTCCAGCGCCGGAGCATAAGCAGAGGTCAGAACGGAATATCCGCAGAGACGATCCGGCTCACCGGCAGTGTAGGAAGGCTGCCAGATGTACGCACCGTTCGAATCCTTGAGCTTGCGGAGAACTGCAAGAGTGGAGTCGTTCAGAATGAAAAGGGCATTCTTTCTGTACGGACGCTTGAGGGCGTAGATGAGGGAGATCACATCATCGGCAGTAATCTTAGTGCCGGAGATGGTCACACCAGTCTGGCCGCCACCGGTCTCAGCGAAGATGCCGGTCGGCTTGCCCTTGCCGTCACCGTTCAAGAAAGCATCCTCTTCGGCATTGCCGATGGCCTTTCCGAAGGTATCGATGATATAGTTCTCAAGATTGAAGGCGTTGTCGTAGAGCAGCTCCTCCGTTACCTTGATGGCTACGTGCAGCTTGTGGGCATCGAGGATCACCTGATCGAAGGTGGCATCACCGAAGGTAAGCTCCTGACCTTCCTCAATCCACGCTGCTGCAGGTTTGGTGGCTGCGATGTTGATCTTGTGCTCACCGGAAGTGGTAATGGTGGTCGCAAGTCCACGGAAGATGTTCTCTTCCTCCAGCTTATCGATGAGACGGGAATCCCATTCCTCCGGAACAAGGTAACCGCCGTTCGCGTCATTGCCTTCCTCCAGAACATCAGAGAT
>CAYTXA010000227.1:0-2164 GCA_964440865.1 uncultured Muribaculaceae bacterium
CGAAGGAGGATTCTCCGCAGACCGCTCCGAGCGCTGCCGCTATGGAAAGCCCTACCATGCCGGTCCCGGGCAGTCCCACTCCCATCCCGTTCTTGAGGATGTTGCCGCTGACGGCCACATCTACCTTGAAAGGCTCCGTGCGCCTCCACAGGGGACATTTCGGCTCGCAGCCTGACGCCTTTTCTGCAAGAATCTCCACAGCCTTGGCTACTGCAAGGGCAACCGCTATCGGTTCCGTGCAGCCAAGCGCCGGTTTCACTTCACGATGGATCAGTCCAATGATCTCAGCTTCTCTCTCAGTCATTTCTTTCTATATTCATCCAATCCCTTCTGCAAGAATTCCACGAATGCGTCCACGTCGAGATTGTACCCGCGGACAGGAACCATCTGGTTCCCGTCGGAGTCCAGCAGCGCGTAGTTGGGCTGCGCATTGACTCCGAAGCGCTCGCGTACGAGGTAAGCGTTTGCGCGGCCCAGGTCCTTGAGGACCTTTCCGCTCTCCGTTGTGACCCAGTCGGCCTCGTCCAGACGGGTCTTGTCGTCGGTGTAGAGCGCCACGAGGATGTAGTCATTCCGCAGAATGTCAAGCACTTTCGGGTCGCTCCATACCCTCTGCTCCATCTCGCGGCAGTTTACGCATCCGTGGCCCGTGATGTCCACGAAGACAGGTTTGCCTGCCGCCTTTGATGCCGCCAGTCCTTCTTCGAGGGTGAAATAGCCGTTGAGGCCGAGAGGCATCTTCAGCCCGTATTTTCCTGTAGGGGAGCCCGGCTCTGAGCTGGCTCCTGCCGTGGCAAGAGGGCCGTCCGAGTGGCTGTATACCACAAAGTCCTGCGTCTCCATCGGAGGAAGGTATCCGGACAGGGCCTTCAGCGGGGCACCGAACATCCCGGGAATCATCCAGACGACGAAACTGAAGACAGCTATTGCAAGGGCGAGGCGGCCTACGCCGATGTATTCGACCTTGTCGTCATTCTTGAAGCGGAGTTTCCCGAGAAGGTAAAATCCAAGCAATGAGAATGTTACGATCCATATTGCAAGATATATGGGCCTGTTGAGGAGCCCCCAGTGGTAGGTCTGGTCGGCGACGGACAGGAACTTGAAGCCTAGTGCGATTTCGATGAATCCGAGCACCACTTTCACGCTGTTCAGCCAGCTTCCGCTTTTCATCTTCTTGAGAAGGGACGGGAAGAGGGCGAGCACGGTGAAGGGGAGTGCAAAGGCCACGGAGAATGCGAGCATCGTGACCATGGGCGTCCAGAATTCGCCTTCCGTCGACTTTATCAGCACCGTGCCGACGATTGGACCTGTGCATGAGAAGGAAACCAGTACGAGGGTGAGGGCCAGGAAGAAGATTCCGCCGAGGCCTTTCCTGCTGGACTTGCGGTCGCTGTCATTGACCATCTTCGAGGGCATCGTGATCTCGAAAGCCCCGAAGAGGGATGCGGCGAAGATCATGAATACGACAAAGAAGATGATGTTCGGGAGCCAATGGGTCGAGAGCCAGTTGAATATGTCGGCAGTGACTGCATTTCCCCCTATTATCCATGTCAGTCCTATGATTATGCTGATCGGGACAGTGTAGAGAAGCACGATGAACAGGCCGTACATGAAGGCCTTGAATCTTCCTTCAGCTGCGGAGGAGGATCCCTTGACAAAGAAGGAGATCGTCATCGGGACCATCGGGAACACGCAGGGAGTCAGGAACATGGCGAAGCCCCACAGGATTGCCTCAATAATGAGTGCCCAGAGGCTGGTCTTTCCGGATGCGCCTTCCTCGGGATCCGAAATCGCTGTGCTGTGGCTCGCGACATATTCTTCCGGAAGTTCTTCCGAAGGAGCCGGAGTGCTGTCCGCTGTCGCGGCTGCAGGAGCCACTTCTATGCTGAAGTCCCAGTCGATAGGCGGTGTGCACATCCTGTCGTTGCATGCCTGGTAGGTCAGGGTCCCGGATATGGTAGCGTTTCCTTCGGCGGAGATTTTCTGGGCGAAAACCATTTCGTCGAAGAAAACCGATGTTCCGTCGAAGAGGCGTGACTCAGAGATTTCGTATGGCTCTCCGACCGGAGCCCAGCCTTCGGACCCATTATATTCTACATAGGTGGCAGTCTGTTCATTCTTGAGGTCGTAGACGTGCCATCCCGACTGGATCTTGCCTGTGAAG
>CAYTXA010000228.1:0-2157 GCA_964440865.1 uncultured Muribaculaceae bacterium
AGAGCACGACCTTGCCAAGGTCGGGGTCGCGAGTTCAAGTCTCGTTTTCCGCTCCAAAGGACCGACTTTTCCGAGCCGGTCCTTTTTCTTTTGCCTGATGCGGCACTCCTTGCCGCCATGCCTACAGGTCATCGAGGGTGAAGAGGCGGGTGTCGAGCGTGTAGCCGCGGAGAGGCCCCTTGGCAAACTCTGCAACCCTTTCCTTGAATTCATCCTTGCGGAACGCCGCTGTATCGTACTCAACGTCCGCTATGAGCGCATTCCTGTGCTTCCTGTCGAGCGCTATGATGTCAGTCTCGAAGACTGCTTCCGGCCTTTTGCTTTTCTGCGCCAGCTTGTCCTTCTGGAGATACCTTCCGCTCTTCTTCCTTGGCAACTGTGTGCTCTTCCAGTCGCCGCCAAGTTCAGTGATCCCGTTCTCCATCAGAAACTTCCTCCGCAGGAATCTGACCATCACCTGCTTGCTGTATGACCTGAAATCCTGCTCCGCCCTTTGTCTCATGCTTTCCCAGCTCCCAAGTGCTGCCTCGTCGGGCCATGAGAAGAAGTACCTGAACCAGAACTCCATCTGCTGCCCCTTCATGTAATAGCTGACAGTGTTCCTGCTCGACGGGCTCGCAAGTATCGGCCTCTGTTTAGTCACCAGACAATATTCGTTCTCCAGCTTTGCGAGATACCCGCCGAGAGATATGCCTCCCAGCTTCTCCTCGAGCTCAGGCAATGTCCTGAATCCCAGCGAAATAAGCTGGAGGATGGACAGGTAGGCTTCCGGATTGTGTCCGAGGATGTCTGCCAGCGCTCCCTTGATGTCCCCGTTGAAATTCGAATCAGCCGAGAAGACCCAGCGGAAGATAGTGTCACGCCTTGTTGCCCCGCATCGTATCTCCTCAGAGACAAAGGACGGGCATCCTCCCGTGACCATGTACATCGCCAGCAGGTCTTCCTTTCCAGCTTTCTGGTCCGCCATCCCGAGGATGCTGGAAATCTCCTTGCCGGAGAGGTAGTCAAGATCGATCCGGGTGCCAGGAAGAGACTCGGCTACTTTCGGACTGCAGGAGATTATGACCAGGTTCATGTGCGTGCGGCGGCGCTTGCTCTTCCACAGCGAATGGAGCGATTCCTGGAATCCTGGATTCTTCCGGACGAAGTCGTCGAAGTCATCGAGCACAAGGGTGAAAGCACGGAGCTCCGAGAGTCCGAACAGGAACTCCAGCATCAGCCCCATCGTCAGAGTCGTCTTCGGGACAAAGGCGTCCAGCGCCTTCTCGGCCTGCCTTGTGCATTCATACACCATCAGCGGCTCGCTCTTGTCCCTGAGGTCGAAGTAGAGGAACCCGTCTCCGTCCTTGACGCACTGCTGCCTGAGGCTCGCCGCCAGGGAAGTCTTCCCTGACATCCGAGGCCCTGTTATGATGGTCATCTGGCTGAACTGCTCCTTGGACAACCATTTCTGCCGCCTCAGCAGCTCGTTTTCGGCATTCCTGCTATATAGATCCATTCTACGCTGTGTATCTGACAGTTATCTTCTTGGTATCGTTTCTGGATAATTTTAGTTAAGATAACTTGAATTATCTGATAGCATAAAAATACGAAAAATTTGGAAATATATGAGATTAGAGCGTAATTTGCCCCCAAACAAACAAGCGATACATATGATTGAACTATTTACCGGGACCGGTATAGCGCACACTATTCTTCTCTTTTCGGTTGTGATTGCTTCCGGACTCTGGCTTGGAAAGTACAAGGTCAAGGGCATCAGCATCGGCTCGACCTGGATTCTTTTCATCGGCATCTTGCTTAGCCATTTCGGTTTCAGGGCAGACCCGGTTGTCCTCAATTTCATGAAGAACTTCGGACTTATCCTGTTCGTATTTGCGATCGGCCTTTCCGTGGGACCGGGCTTCTTCCGTTCCTTCCGCAAGGGCGGAGTGTCCATGAACCTTATGGCGGTGCTGAATGTGCTTCTTGCCGGCGGACTTGCGATAGCGATCTCCGCCATAACCGGCGAACAGCTCACCACGATGACCGGTGTCATGTCCGGTGCCGTCACGAACACCCCCGGACTTGGTGCCGCCCAGCAGACGCTTTCGGACATTCTGGTTTCCCAGGGGGTGGATAAGGTCAGCGCAGGATCTGCGTCTGACATGCTCGCATCCT
>CAYTXA010000229.1:0-2116 GCA_964440865.1 uncultured Muribaculaceae bacterium
GATTGCAAAGGTACGCACTTTTTCCTTTCTTCCAAACTTTTCCCGGAAAATTTTTAAGAAAAACGTTTATCCGGCAAAAAAGTTCGCGAAAACGCCCCTAAAGTGCCTCCAAAAGCCGAATCAAGCCTCCCGAAAGGCGGAAAATCCATGGCAAAATGCTATATTTACAGAATAGGAAAAACCAAAAATTCTAGACATGAGACGACTCCTGACGCTGACTTTTTCCGCAACCATAGCGGCAACGACACTTTTTGCACAGGAAACACCACTCTGGATCCGCCGGAACGCCATCTCCCCGGACGGATCCTCGATAGCCTTCTGCTACAAAGGCGACATCTGGACCGTGCCTGCCGAAGGGGGGACGGCACACCAGATAACAACCAACGACGCCTACGACACGGACCCGATATGGACAAGGAACGGCAAGATCGTGTTCGCCTCCTACAGAGACGGAGGAAAAGACATATATATAACTACGCCGGCGGGAGGATCGCCGACAAGGCTCACGGACATTCCTGAAGCGGAGACTCCCCTCGCCGCACTTCCGGACGGAAGGATCCTCTTCTCGGCAAATATGGGGCAGGACCCGCTCTACGACGGCTTCCCCGGACAACCCCAGCTCTGGATCATCGGCCAGGAAGGCGGACGGCCGCAGCTCGTGACGAGCCTTCCGGTCGAGCAGGTCAGCGTCAATGCCAACGGAGACGTCATCTACGAGGACTGGAAGGGATACGAGGATGACTTCCGCAAGCACCACACCTCGTCGGTAACGCGCGACATCTGGCTCGCGACCGGAACCGACAACGGCGGAAAATTCTCTCTCAGCGAGAAGAGCTCGTTCAGGAGACTCTCGCCATACTACGGCGAAGACCGCCAGCCGGTATTCGCCAGCGACGGAGTGACATTCTACTACCTCAGCGAGCAGGACGGGAAGACGCTCAATATATATAGGAGCAGCACTGCCGACCCGTCGCATCCTGTCCAGTTGACCCACTACACGGACAACCCAGCCAGGTACATTTCGGTATCCGACAACGGCACGATTTCCTACTCATACAACGGCGAACTCTGGACAGTCAGGGAAGGGAGCGAGCCCAGAAAGGTGGAAATCAACATCTTGAGGGACAATTCCGAGAAAGAGGAGACCAAAATGACTGTACGTGGAAACGCGACGGACATGGCAGTATCTCCCGACGGAAAGGAAATCGCCCTGATAATACGAGGCGATGTCTACACGACGAGCGTGGACTACAGCACTACGCGCCGCATCACCGACACGCCCGAACAGGAGCGGAACCTGAGCTTCTCCGAGGACGGCAGGACGCTCTACTATTCCTCCGAAAGGAACGGGCACTGGGGCATATGGCGCACTACCCTCACGGACAAGAAAGACAAGTACTTCACGTATGCGCGTGAGATGAAAGAGGAGCAATTC
Organism: uncultured Muribaculaceae bacterium; assembly: GCA_964440865.1. Classification (GTDB taxonomy): domain Bacteria; phylum Bacteroidota; class Bacteroidia; order Bacteroidales; family UBA932; genus Cryptobacteroides. The sequence continues at coordinate 1,436 of CAYTXA010000229.1, forward strand.
TCCGATAGCGACGAGACCTGCTTCCAGCCGGTAGTATCACCCGACGGAAAATACGTGGCATACCTTCGCGACCGCACGGAAATCGTGGTAAAGCCGGCAAAGGGCGGCCCCGCAAAGTCCCTGCTAAAAGGGGCCAACTACTCCTATTCCGATGGAGACCAGTACTTTGCATGGAGTCCTGACAGCCGCTACCTCCTGACCCAGTACATGGGTGACGGAAGGTGGAACAACACAGACGTGGCCCTGATCGACGTGGAGAGCGGCGATCTCACGGACCTGACCGAAAGCGGCTACAGCGACGGCTCGTTCCGCTGGGCTCTCGGCGGAAAGGCAATGACATGGGAATCCGACAAGAATGGATACCGCAGCCACGGAAGCTGGGGCGCCGAGGACGACATCTACATCATGTTCTTCGACACTGAGGCGATGACCAAGATGAACCAGGACAAGGAGGACAGATACATAGCCGGGCTCAGGGATTCCAAAAAGAAGGACGAAGCCGACACGACAAAGAAAAAGGACAAAAAGCCGGAGAAGCTGAAACTCAACCTTGAAGGCAGGGAGAACAGGATCGTCAGGCTCACACGGAGCTCAGCCCTCCTCGGAGACCACTACCTGACTGAAGACGGGAAGACGCTCTTCTACGTGACGCCTCTCGAAAGCGGATACGGGCTCTGCAAG
>CAYTXA010000230.1:0-2098 GCA_964440865.1 uncultured Muribaculaceae bacterium
CTTTCCAGCATCATAGACAATGTGCCGCTCGTTGCCGGAAGCATGGGTATGTATCCTGTCGCCGCAGTGGGAGATTTTGCGACAGACGGCATTTTCTGGCAGCTTCTCGCCTACTGCGCAGGTGTCGGCGGATCCATGCTCATCATCGGTTCCGCAGCCGGTGTCGTGATCATGGGCTTCGAGAAGATTTCCTTCGGCTGGTACCTGAAGCATTCCAGCTGGATTGCCTTTGCCGGCTACCTCGGCGGCATCCTCTGCTACTGGCTCCTCCGCACCTTCATCTTTGCCGCGATCTGACAATCCTTAATATGAAAGCACAGGGAAAGCAGACAATAATATGGCTTGGCGCGCTGGCAGCGGGCGCAGGGATCGGGCTGCTCGGAATCGACGGAATCGACTCCGTCATGAGCTTCATTGCGACCGTATACACCCGTCTGTTCCAGCTGCTTGCAGTCCCCACGATCGCGCTTGCCGTCACGGTGACTCTTGCATCCATGGGAGGAGAGAAAAGCTCCGGCGTCATCTTCCGCCACGCGCTTTCATACACGCTCCTGACGACCCTTGTCGCATCTCTGGTTGGGCTCGGACTTTATCTTCTCATAAGTCCTTCGGACCTTCCGGCTGGACTGGCCTCCGGCGAAGGCAGCGAAGAGGTCAGCAAGCTGCAAGGCGGCGGAAGCTATCTGGACTATTTCACGGGAGTGATCCCGAACAATATCGTACGCCCCTTCCTTGAGGGCAACGTGCTGTCTATCTTGCTGTTGTCCTTCGCCATAGGACTAGCGCTCTCGCACCTTCCGCAGTCAGACAGGAAAACTACGGTAATGAATTTCCTGCTCGGGCTGCAGGATATCCTTTTCATGCTTATCCGCTGGCTGATCTGGTCCCTGCCGCTTGGCATCATGGCCTTTTCCGCCCAGCTCGTCTCGCAGGTCAGCGCCGGGATGGCCCTTGCCTCGCTTGGGCAGTACACCGCCGTGATCCTGCTCGGCAACTTCCTGCAGATCTTCCTGATACTGCCGCTCTTTCTCCTGTCCCGCGGGATCAACCCCGTCAGGGCTTTCGGCCGGATGAGCCCGGCGCTGCTGACGGCATTCTTCACCAAGAGCTCCGCCGCAACCTTGCCCCTCACCATGGAAACAGCCGAGAAGCGTATGGGCGTGTCTCCCAAGGTTTCCCGCTTCGTGCTCCCGATCTGCACTACCATAAACATGAACGGCTGCGCGGCATTCATCCTTGTCACATCGCTCTTTGTCATGCAGAACAGCGGCATGCCGCTTTCGGCAGGGACTATGCTCCTCTGGGTGCTGCTGTCCGTCGTGGCTGCAATAGGAAACGCAGGCGTCCCGATGGGCTGCTTCTTCCTGACCGTGTCCCTGATGACCGGGATCGGGGCGAATGTCGGCATCATGGGAGTGCTGCTTCCGATCTACACGATAATCGACATGGTCGAGACCGCCGAGAATGTCTGGTCAGACTCCTCGGTGGCGATAATGACCGACCACGATCTGCGGGAAAAGGCTGACTAATAGGCAATCAGCCCGACGATTCCGCTGACAAGAAGAACCAGGATCGGATTCGCCTTGAACTTGCTTGTGGCGGCGAAGGCGGCGAGGAAGAGGACGACGCTGAGGATAAAGAGCGGAAGATTCTCCGACGGGGTGCCGAAGTTCTCCGGGGTCATGAGCAGGACGGCTGCCGCGCCGATCAGTCCGATGATGACCGGACGGAGGAAGGCGAATACGCTCTTTACGACGGGAGAATCCTTGTGGGCAAGGAGGTAGTGGCTCACGCAGATCATCAGGATGAACGGAAGCCACATGATCGAAAGCGAGGAGACGAAGCTGCCGATGATGCCTGCCCATACGGAGTAGCCGGCGTTTATCATGGAGGTGTAGCCTACGTATGTGGCGCAGTTGATGCCGATCGGACCCGGAGTCTACTGGCTGATGGCGACGATGTCCGTGAACTCGGAGTTGGTCAGCCACTGGTTGCGGACGACTGTCTCGTTCTGGATCAGGGAGATCATCGCGTATCCCCCGCCGAAATTGAAGATTCCTATCTTGCTGAAGACGAGGAAAAGCTTGAGTAGAAGTTC
>CAYTXA010000231.1:0-2000 GCA_964440865.1 uncultured Muribaculaceae bacterium
CAGACGACGCGGATTATCTGTCCGGGTTCGTAGTTCCAGTTGTCTTGCGCCTCGATGGAAAGACCATTGCCCCAGCGCGTTTCGGCCGGAACAGGATATGTGCCGATGTAGGTCACGGGAGACGGGCTCCAGAGCGATGCCCTGAACCAGCCGCGCGGCTTGCGGAATCCTGCAAGATCGAGCAGTCCGGTGCCCATGCCCCTTGACGGCCACGCATGGGACTCTCCGAGGTAGTCTATTCCGGTCCAGAGGAACTGGCCTGCGATGAAGTCCCTGTCTGTCACGGCCTTCCACTGGTCGTAGCCTACACTGTTCTCTGATCCGTAGATTATGCGGGAAGGATATTTCTCATGGTCGAGGTCGTAGCGGTCTTCCGTGTAGTTGTAGCCTATGACGTCTACGGCATTCGGATACTCCGTCTCGTTGGACATTACGACTCCGGCAAGCGCTCCGGTCGTCGGACGGGAAGTGTCGACGGCACGTACATCCGCTGCTATCCTCTTGGCTATCACGCCGATCCTCCTTGCGTCAGGAGCGTCTGGCTTGTAGCCGCCGTACATGGGCTGATTTATCTTCGTGCCGTTCAGGATTGGGTGCGAGTACGGGTCGTTCGGGTAGTCCACCTCGTTGCCTATGCTCCAGAGGATTATGGACGGATGGCGCATGTCGCGGCGCACCATGTCGGTTGCGTCACGGTCTATCCACTCCTCGAAGAAGTCGTAGCTTCCCTGATAGCTGGGCGTTCCGACATTCCATCCCTCGACCCACTTCCGCTTCGGGAATTCCCATTCGTCGGAAATCTCGTCCATCACGAGGAAGCCAAGGCTGTCGCAGAGGTCATAGAGGTCCGGGGCCTGCGGATTGTGGGACATGCGCAATGCGTTTGCTCCCAGGGACTTGAGATTCATGAGCCTGCGTACCCAGACGTCCTTCGGGACAACAGCCCCGAGAACTCCTGCATCATGATGGATACAGAGTCCCTTGATTTTCATGTTCTTGCCGTTGAGGAAGAACCCATGGTCGGGATCGAAGCGAGTTTCCCTGAGCCCCGCCTTGCAGGAAGTCTCGTCGATTTTCGATCCGCTGCGCCACAGCTCCGTGGTCAGGGTATAGAGGTATGGGTCGTCGAGATTCCAAAGATGGGCACCCTTGACTTTCAGCATCATGCTGCCTTCGGAGGAATCTCCGACTTTCGCCTTTCCCGAGGAGACAGTCTTTCCGGAGGCATCGCAGAGCGTCGTCCTGACTTCGAGCTTTCCGCTCTCGCCCTCTGCCTTGTCGACGGACCAGCTTGTCTTGACGGTTGCTGTTCCTTTTGACAGGGAGACCAGCTCGTACTTGTCGCCCCACTGGGAAAGATGCGTTTCGGGAGCGTCCACGATCCATACATCCCTGTAGATTCCAGATCCTGTGTACCAGCGGGAATCGGCATATCTGCTGTGGTCCACCTCCACGGTCAGGATGTTCTCTCCGTCCTTGAGCCACGGGGTCATGTCATAGAGGAAGGAAACATAGCCGTTCGGCCTGTAGCCCAGCTTGTGGCCGTTGAGCCAGACAGTGCTGCGGTTATAGACGCCCTCAAAGTAGATATAGGTCTTGCGTCCCTTCGCGGGAGAATATTCGAAATGTTTTCTATACCAGCCGATTCCGCCGGGGAGGTATCCCGTGCAGCTGGCAAGGGAAGGGGAGAGCCTTCCTTCCACGGACCAGTCGTGGGGGAGGTCGAGAGTGCGCCACCTGGCATCGTCGAATCCGGGCGCAACTGCCGAGGAGTCGGCTTTCAGGCTGAATTTCCAGCCGTTGTCAAAGAGGCTTGCATTCCCGAAGGAAACCTGCGCGGAGGCAGCCTGGGAGACGAGAAGCAAGAGGGGAATCAGAATAGTGCAGATACGTTTCATCGAAAAAATGTTTTGGTTTGTATCAATACAAAAATACAAAATAAAACGGCTCACCTGCAAAGTTCCGTGTTTAAGTTATCCAAAGATCTTATAGATTCTATA
>CAYTXA010000232.1:0-1946 GCA_964440865.1 uncultured Muribaculaceae bacterium
GGCGTCAAGCGTAAATAGCTATAATCCTAGAGATTGCGCGACTTCTTGATATTCTCGTAAGCCGCATTGATTTCCTTGAACTTTTCCTCGGCGGCGTTCCGCTCGGCATCGCTTTTCCCCACATACCTGTCAGGATGGTACTTCAGCGCAAGGCTTCTGTAAGCCGCCTTGACATCTGCATCCGTTGCGGAAGGGGAGACACCAAGGACTTCATAGTCAGATTTCCTGCTCTGGGGTGCAGCCTGCTGCCCGTAGGAATATCCTCCCTGCCTTGTCCACTGCTCCCATTGCCCGTTGCGCTGGGCCTGCTCCCAGTACTGCCACGCCTGCTGCTGTGCCTGGCGCCACTGCTCCTCGCTCCACTGACGCTGGCTTCTATTGTCATAGACACGGATCCTGGGGCGGAAAGCTATGGCCCCGCCAAGGATGAATCCAAGCAACGCGCCGAGAGGCCCGAAGAGAACCAGACCTACAAGAGAAAATATCGAGCCTGCAACGAGGCCTATCATGATGCGGACTATTGCGAACAGTAATCTTGCCATTCTTTTCATGTTTCTCCCCATACGAACAAACTGTGTGCCGCTTGTCAAAGTGTCAGGCTACCTCGGGACGCTGTCCTTCGCCCTTGACTTGTTTACGAGCATTACTCCGCAGAAAATCAGGATGATGGCGACGCCCTGAGCCCAGTTGAATATGCCCAGACCTGTGGCAACGCTGACAGTCAGGGACACGATCGGCTGGATGTAGTTGTAGACGGCCACGACGGTCGGACGGAGTGACTTCTGGGCGCGAATGAGGAGGATATATGCGATGAATGTTCCGAAAACAATGACAAAGCCGGTCTCGAGCCATGCAGAGACGGGAACTTCGGACCACGGAATCGCAGCAACCGACTTCCCCGTAAATGGCCAGAGCATGAGGGCTGCGAAGAGGAACATCCACTTGTTCACGGTCACGACGCTGTATTTCCTGACCGTGGGGTTGAACATTGAGAGGAAGAAGGCATATGAAACCTGGGCGAACATCACGATGAGGTCGCCCTTGATGTTGCCGACCATCTCGTTCCCGGCGGAAGCGGACATCGAGACGAGGAGAATCGCTCCGGCGCAGCCGAGGGCAACGCCGCCAGCCTTCTTCAGCGATATCGGCTCATGCAGGATCAGGAACGACAGAATCATGGCGAAAATCGGCATCGTCGTGGTAGCGATGCTGGCATTGCCGGGGGATGTGATGCTGAGGCCTATGGTGAAGCCGCACTGGTTCAGCAGGACACCGAAGACAGCGGCAGGAATGAACACTGCTATCTCCTTGAGAGTCAGGCGCTCCCTTGGCGTGAACAATGACAGCCCCCAGAAAAGCAGAGCAGCTCCGGCAGTGCGGAACGAAACCATGTCGATACCGGTGATGCCATGGTTCATGGCATCTTTCCCGAGCGGGGACATGAGCCCCCAGATTATGCATGCGCCCAGCATGCAGACATGAGGCAGAAATTTATCCTTCTTTTCCATCATTCAGGCGAAGCACTCGCTGATGATCTCCGCGATGTTCTTTCCGCGTCCCATGGTGTAGTAGTGGATCAGAGGGGAGCCCTGCCTCATGAGGTCCTGGCTCTGTCGTATGCACCACTCGGTGCCGATCCTGTAGATACGGTCCTTGAGGTCTGGCCCGGGAGAGAGTTCCGCGCGGCGGATCTGGTCCTGCAGCTCGGATGGCATGCGGATGTGGAAGCGCTCGGGGAGGAGCGTCATCTGGCGCAATGTGGAAAGCGGCTTGAGTCCCGGGATGATCGGGACTGAAATCCCTGCCTTGCAGCACTCGTCCACGAAACGGTAATAGACAGAATTGTCGAAAAACATCTGGGTCACAATGTAGTCCGCGCCTGCATCCACCTTCATCTTCAGGAATTCTATGTCCGACTTCATGTCGGCAGCCTCGTAGTGGACCTC
>CAYTXA010000233.1:0-1935 GCA_964440865.1 uncultured Muribaculaceae bacterium
CATCGCCGATGGTACTGCCACGCAAGGTGGGAGAGTAGGCAGCCGCCGTTCTTCGAGAGCCCGGACATCATTTCTGATGCCCGGGCTCTTTTATTGTATCCAGTATGTCGGTATAGTCTATTCGCCCATGAAGTCTACGGCGAAGGCAATAGCTTTCTGTAGCCTGCTCGGCTCGCCAAAACCATGTGTTCCCCGCGCAATGACGTGGAATTCAGGATTTGTGAATGCCTCCTTGGCACGGCCTACCATGTTGTGTGCTGTCACGTCATCCCTGTCTCCGTAGATGAACGTTGCCGGGCCCTTGTAGGCCTCTACAGCCTTGTAGATATCGTATCCGATCAACTTGTCATAGAATACGTGGCTGATGTCCAGCCCCATGAGATTGAATCTCTCGGAGTGGATCGCCTCCTTCGGGTGGCGGTTCACTGCGTCATACCCGATCTGCAGCGCCGGATAGACAAGGATGAGGGAATGTACCCTGGACGGATTCTGGGCACCAACGATGGACGCTACGAGACCTCCCTGGCTGCAGCCGAGGACCGTGATCTTGTCCTGGTCCACGAAATCCCAGCCTTTTGCGGCTGCCATGATAGCTTCCACGTCGGAAGCCTCCGTGAAGACAGACATGTCCACGGATTCTCCCTCGCTGCGGCTCCTCGTTGAACCTCCGCAGAATTCGAAGGTTACGCAGGCTATCCCTCTCTTGGCGAGAGCATCGGCATAGGGCCTCGTCTCACCTTCCCAGGAATTGTATCCATGGCAGAGGATTACGAGCGGCCTCTTGCCCTCACACTCAGGCATATAGACCTCTCCCCAGAGCTTCTTTCCTGAGGAAGTGACTTCGAGCGGCTTCTTCGTGTACTCTGTTATCTTGTAGAGTGGCCTGAAGCCCTTGCTCTTCATGGTCCAGCCAGGATAATTGTCCAGCTGGTAGTTCAGAAACACTACCGAATGGCTCTTGCGGCCCTTGAGCTGCCAGTCCAGCCAGTCCAGGCACATGCGCGCGAATGAGCCGCCGTTGGGCTCCGCGAAAGTCCCCATATGGCCGCCGTCCGTGAGATTTGCGAATGCCACAGGCACGGAAGTGATGTTGTCATAGTCCTTAAGCGCATTCTGGTAGGCAACGTCCTCGTCGTCCCCGATTATGTAGAGCACGGGACCATGGAAATTCGTCAGGTCAGCCTTTGTGGCCCCGTCCATGGACATGTCTCCGATTCCGGAATTGAACATGACGCTTGTCTTGACCCTCGGGTCCTTAGACATGTTGATCACCTGGGCTCCTCCACAGGACTGTCCGCCGAATGCAATTGCCTCTGTGTCAATTGTCTGGTAGTATTCGCTCTCGGGATCCGCGTTCTCCTTGAGAATCCAGTCGAGAGCTTCCGTCATCATGGAATCCGGCGCCTTTACGATCTTGCGGTCCGTTAGCTTGCGCTGCATCGGCCCGAGAGCAATCACGATGTAGCCCTGGGATGCGATCTCGCTGAGAACTCTTTCGTGGGTGAGGGAGGTGTTGTTGCAGCCTCCGTTCGCGAAGATCATGACGGGAAGCTTGCCTTCGGTCTTGGCGGCGTAGGCGAGATCTCCCGGACGATAGATCACATAGTCCTCCATCGGCGGCTGGCTGATGGCAATCGCGGGGTAGTCACCGCTTCCTCCGTTGTCTATGACCTTGGACAGGGGAGCAGGCTTGGGCTTGTCGATGTCCACAATGGGCCATCCTTCCCAGTCCCAGTCCATCTCCTTGAGGATGAGGTGGAACGATCCGTCGTCCCTGCGGTAGCCATGGCTCACGTAGTAGTCCTTGCCGTCGAAATTGTAGACGGAGTTGTGGCCGGAGGCTACATAGGTGGCGTTGTCATGGGCGACGAGAGTGCCGCCGCCTTCAGCCATGTCTTTGCCCGTCCTGTCGAGGTATGGCCCCTCGACGCTTTT
>CAYTXA010000234.1:0-1935 GCA_964440865.1 uncultured Muribaculaceae bacterium
CCGCCGATTATCTGAACCAGAACAACGCCCTGAACAAGCAGATTGTGGAGCTGGAAACCAAACTCAGCACCATGCGCTATCTCAAGGATTACGTCCGCTCTGCCTTCCAGGGCTACGAAGTGATACCGGCAAACCTTGTCTCGGAGGACGCCTACATCGAGGACTCCATCCTTATCTACAACGCCGCCGTGAGCAATAGGGAGAGTCTCCTCAATAGCGGCGGTGAATACAGCCTGGCCGTCAGCGGTGTCGAGGACGGCATCAAAGACCTCAAGGCCGATGTCAACGGCTTCATCGACAGCCGCATTTCAATGATTATTTCCCAGCGTCAGGCCCTGGCCGAACAGGAACAGCACTCCCTGCGCAAGTTCACATCCATGCCTACCAAGGCACGCCGGTTCCTGTCCATCGAGAGGCAGCAGAAAATCAAGGAAACCCTGTACATGTTCCTGCTGAACAAGCGCGAGGAGAACTCCCTCACCCAGGCCATGGCCGACAACAACGCCCGCATGATAGACTCGGCCACCTCCAGCTGGCATCCCGTCTATCCGTCCCGCAACAAGATGCTGATGGTGGCATTCCTCATCGGCCTCCTGCTGCCGGCGCTGGTGCTCATCCTCCGCATCCTCATCGACAACCGCGTCTATTCCCGCAAGGATATCGAGGAAGGCACCACAATGCCTTTCCTGGCCGACATTCCCTACGCCCGGGAGAAGAAGCGTGAAAAAGGAGACACCTCGATTACGACGGCGTACAAGAATTCCAGGTCAAAGGTCTTCACCGAGGCGATGCGCCTGATGTGCACCAACCTGGACTACATGCGGCCGGAAGGCTGCGCCCATCCGGTGATTGCCACCACGTCCTTCTCGGCATCGGCAGGCAAGACCTTCCTCACCACGAACATGGCCGCCTGCCTTGCCGACGCCAAGAAAAAAGTGGTGCTTGTGGACATGGACCTCAGGAAACGCACCGCGTCGAATTTCTTCTCGCTCAAGCACGGCGTCCCCGGCCTTTCCAACTACATTTTCAACGAGCACATGCGTCTGGCGGAGATTCTCCACAAGGATGTCCTGCCCGGCGTGGACTTCATTCCCGGCGGACACATCCCGCCCAACCCGGCCGAACTGCTGGGCCGCGCCCGTTTTGACGACCTCATCAAGGAACTGCGGGAAGAATACGACTTCATCCTTCTTGACGGCGTACCGGTGAATGCCGTGGCCGACATGATGGTGGTCCAGCGCCTTGTGGACATGAACCTGTTCATCCTGCGCAGCGGCAAAGTTGACCGCAGGGCCCTACCGGAGCTGGAAACAGTCTATCAGAGCGGCCGCCTGAACCATCCCAGCATCATCCTCAACGGCGGCGAATTCCGCTCTGGATACGGCTATGGTTACGGCTACGGTTATGGTTACGGCTATGGCTATGGCTATGGTTATGGCTACGGCTATGGTTACGGATACGGAGAAAAAGACGACTAAATGACTATCGCAGTAGATTTTGACGGGACTATCGTAGAGCACAAGTACCCGAAAATCGGCAGGGAAAAACCCTTTGCCATCGACACCCTGCGCCGCCTGGCGGCCGAGGGGCACAAACTGATTCTCTGGACATCGCGCGAAGGCGAACTGCTGGAAGACGCCATCCTCTTTTGCAAGGACCGGGGCCTGACCTTCTACGCCATCAACAGCGACACTCCGGCAGGAAGCCTCGTATTCGCAGACAAGACAACCTCCAAGAAGCTGGTCGCCGACGTTTACATCGACGACCGCAACCTGGGCGGACTGCCGGACTGGGGCGAGATCTACGAAATCGTCCAAAAAGTCGTTTCGGAGATGAATATTCCGGTCGGGATCCACTGCCACAACGACTGCGATCTGGCGGTCGCGAACTCGCTGGCGGCGGTCGATGCCGGCGCGACTCAGGTCCAGGGCTGCA
>CAYTXA010000235.1:0-1934 GCA_964440865.1 uncultured Muribaculaceae bacterium
GAGTTCGCAGCTCTACAGACCCTTGCCCTGCGTTCCATGGCAAAGGCCTGCTACAGCACCGACAACATCGGTCATTTCGGACTGGCCTTCAAGTTCTATACGCACTTCACATCGCCTATCCGCCGCTACCCGGACACCATGGTCCACCGTCTCCTTGCCCTCTATCTCGACGGGGCGAAGTCTCAGGACAAGGTCTACTACGAGGAGCAGTGCCAGCATGCGTCCCAGAGGGAGGTGATCGCGGCAAATGCCGAGAGGGACAGCGTCAAGTACAAGATGATCGAGTTCATGGGGGACAAGATCGGCAACGAGTACGACGGTGCCATTTCCGGTCTCACCACATGGGGCATGTACGTGGAGATTGAGCCGACCAAGATCGAGGGCATGGTCTCCCTGCGCGAGATAAAGAGCGATTTCTTCGACTTCGACGAGGAGCACTACAGGCTCGTCGGGCGCCGCACGAGGGTTGTCTACCATCTCGGCGACAAGGTCAGGATCAAGGTAAAGGCGACGAATCTCGACCAGAGGATTCTCGACTATGAACTCATTGAGAATGACCTCGAAACAAGAGAGAAGGCTCCCTTGACCCCGGAGGAGAAGGAAGCCCTCGAAAAGGCCCGCGCCGAGAAAGGCTCTAGATCAAGGAAAGGAGGAGCCAGGAATAGTGGGCGATCACACCAGCGCAAAGGCCGGCGATAGTGTGGGAAAGTATTCCCTTTGAGATAAGCTTGCGGTAGCCGAAAGCGTCCAGCATGGCGGTGTGCGTGGAGAGGAATCCGCTCCAGCACATTCCGATGGCCGTGCACACGGCTATTGCATTCCCGTCGAGGATGCCCGCCGCGTCGAACGTGGTCAGCAGTCCCAGCGCCGCTCCGACAGCTCCGAGCGCAGTCATCGGGAAGGCGATGAGCTCCATGCTCTTGAAGCCGAAGAGCCATTCGAATACCCAGTGGATCTTGTCGGCAAGCCATGGAAGGATGGGCACGCCCTGTCCGGCGCTTCCGTTGTAGACGCCGCTTGCGCCCGGCCCGAATGTCAGGAGGATGACCAATGTAGTGATAATCAGCACTCCGGGGATGATCGTAAGCCCGAGTTCCACTCCGTTCTTTCCTCCGTCCAGGATCGAGTTGAGGACCCTCATGAATATTCCCTCGTCCTTGCGTTCTTCGGCCTTCGCCTCGACCTCGTCCACCATGTCCGCCGTCAGGACAGGCGCGTCAAGCTCAGGGTTGGATTTCAGCACGAGATGCTGCATCAGGCGCGTGGAGATGATCGAGCCGCAGATTGCCCCGAAAAGGCCGATGAGCGCACCCTTGACATGGCCATACCCCACCATCGTCAGCACGACGATGAATCCCATTCCGAATGCCGTTCCGAAGTTCGTCAGGGAAACAAGCTGATACTTGCGGAAATACGATGCGAACTTCTTGTTCTTTGCCAGCGACATGATTGCCGGATTGTCGGAGAGGAAGTTTATGACCGCTCCGAGAGCCGCTACGCCGGGCAGATTGTAGAGAGGCTTCATCAGCGGGCGGAGTATCTTCTCGATCAGGGCCACGACCCCGAATTCCGAGAGCATGCTGGAGATCGCTCCGGCTAGCACCATGACTGCCATGAGGTAGAAGCAGGTGTTGATCAGGAGATCATCCGCCGTGTGGAATAGCGTGTTGACGAGGTTCTGCCCTCCCATCTTGTAGCCCAGTCCTCCGAAGATCAGGCCAGCGATGCCAAGGAAGATCAGGGCTTCCTTGATTGTCTTTCCGGAAAGCTTCTCCGGGTTGTTCTCTGTTGACATCTGTTATCTTGTCGTTCCAATCGTGTACACAAATATAACCTTTTATGATCTATCTCCAACATTTCCGCACCCCAATCCGCCAAAATCGCACCTTTTCGCGTTCCCTGCCCTGACTCCGCACCGCCCTCGCCCGCAGAAA
>CAYTXA010000236.1:0-1925 GCA_964440865.1 uncultured Muribaculaceae bacterium
CGGTCGACACGATTGCCCCGAGGCTGTGCTTTTCGCTGAAATTATAGAGGGCCCCGAGCGCCGCGTTGGACGCATAGGTCCAGTTGTCCGTGAAGGAATATCCGAATTCCCCTATAAGGGAAAGCTTGTCCGTAAGACGCTCTATGTCATAGGCATACATGTTGAAACTGACCTTCTCCCCCTCCCAGTCCTTCCCGGTCGCGAATCCCAGTTCCGCGGAGCGTTTGCCGGGGTGCCAGTTCACGGCAGTTATGTTCGTGATGCCGTCCCCGAGACGGAACTCGTCGCCGGCCTTTTCGCCGCTCCGGCCGTTGAACAGCGTAGTCTTGAGAAGGACATGGTCATTTATCTCCCAGCTCCCGTGGAGCGAGAGCGCCGACGTCGGGAACGTCGGTATGTCCGTGTTCCCGAAGACTACGTGCTGGACCCCGTGCATTGTTCCCAGGAAATACCACAGCTCGTCCTCGGCGAAATAGTCCGAGTCCGTGTTCCGCACGCCAGCGAAAAGGGTCACGTTCCCGATCTGCTGTGACAGCCCGAGCACCGCGAAGCGCAGCCAGCCCGATTCCGCATCAATGTTGGAGAAAAGCAGCGGGTCCTGGCTGACATAGCCCATTTCCCTCTGCATGTAGGAAGCCGTAGCGTCCACGTTCAGCTGCGCGCCTTCCCAGAGGTTGAAATCAATCCCGTATTCGAGCATCGAAGAGAAGTTCCAGCGGCCGTTGCGGGTGTTGAACTGTTCCTCCCCGATTATGTCCACGAACAAGTCGTCGACCAGCTGTGCACGGCAGGCCAGGGGCGCTGCGAGAAGCAGTGCGATAATAGCGATCCTTTTCATCCTTTTGTTGTTGCTGCCTGCAAATATGTGAAAATTATTGAAGAAAAAATACGTAAATTGCGTGCCTAACACTGGACAGCACGAAAATGGCAACACCTACTGACAACAAGATCATCTTCTCAATGGTCGGAGTGAGCAAGACCATACCGCAGAACAACCGTCAGCTGCTCAAGAACATCTACCTATCATTCTTCTATGGGGCCAAGATCGGAATCATAGGCCTCAACGGGGCAGGAAAGTCCACCCTGATGAAGATCATCGCAGGCATCGACACAAGTTACGAGGGAGAAGTCGTGTTCGCTCCGGGATATTCCGTGGGATACCTCGAGCAGGACCCCTACCTCGACCCAACAAAGACGGTCAAGGAGATAGTCCAGGAAGGAGTGCAGGGCACGGTAGACCTCCTCAAGGAATACGAGGAGATCAACGCCAAGTTCGCCCTCCCGGAATACTACGAGGACCAGGACAAGATGGACAAGCTCTTCGCCCGCCAGGCGGAGCTGCAGGCGAAAATCGACGCAGTCGACGCCTGGAACCTGGACTCCAAGCTGGAAAGGGCCATGGATGCCCTCAGGTGCCCTCCCGACGACCAGAAGGCAGATCACCTCAGCGGAGGAGAGAGGCGCCGCGTGGCGCTGTGCCGCCTGCTGCTGCAGAAGCCTGACGTGCTGCTCCTCGACGAGCCCACGAACCACCTCGACGCCGAGTCCATCGACTGGCTCGAGCAGCATCTCCAGCAGTACGAGGGGACGGTGATAGCCGTGACCCACGACCGCTATTTCCTCGACCATGTCGCCGGGTGGATCCTGGAGCTGGACAGGGGAGAGGGCATCCCGTGGAAAGGGAACTATTCCAGCTGGCTGGAGCAGAAGACCCAGAGGCTTGCGCTTGAGGAGAAGACTGAGAGCAAGCGCCGCAAGACCCTCCAGAGGGAACTCGACTGGATCCACATGGCGCCCAAGGCCCGCCAGGCCAAGGGAAAGGCCCGCCTCAACAGCTACAACAAGCTCCTGGAGGAAGGAGTCAAGGAGAAGGAGGAGAAGCTCGAGATATTCATCCCGAACGGTCCGCGTCTCGGGAACAAGGT
>CAYTXA010000237.1:0-1807 GCA_964440865.1 uncultured Muribaculaceae bacterium
CATAAGACTGTGGATGAACTTGCCCGCGAGGAGCTCGCAGGAAAGTGGGGGAATGTTGATGATCGGAGGAGGCGCCTTGCTTCTGCCGGATATGACGCTGCTGCTGTTCAGACAAAGGTGAATGAGCTGATCCATGCACAGAGCAGACCACAGGCCGTCTATTACACTATCCAGCGAGGTGACACGCTCTCCGGAATTGCCAGAAGGTATGGAACCAGCGTATCTGCTATTCAGAAGCTGAATGCATCCCTGATCAAAAATGCGAACCTGATCCGGGTGGGATGGAAGATCCGGATGAAATAACCGAAGATATAGCGCCTGCATAACCCCGTAAATCCACCAATTTAAGCCCCGATTGAAAGGGTCAGGTTTGGTGGTTTCTGCGGGGCTTTCTCGTTGCTATAAACAGGCTCCAGAGTGATGAATAGACGTAACCAGAAAGGAGACGTACAAATATGGAATACACAATCATCACCGATAAGAAAAAAATCATCAAACGGCTGATGGATCTTACCGGTCAGAAATCAAAGTATCTCGGCATTCCGAGCATGGCCTACCAGGTGGGAAACTACACGGTGGACAGCAACATGACTTTGTCCTTTGAAGAGGATGAGCACAATGTGGTCCCCACCCTCGCACGGGAGAAGATGATCCTCACAGATGAGGTGTTTGAGGAGACCGCACCGGTACTGGAGCCGGAAGAGACGAAGAAGCCTGAGAAAAAGCCGGTCATGCCACAGGCAAGGGAAACGGAGGTCGGGATTGCAGTTCCGCTCAATCAGCATACCGGAAACAGTCTTCTAAGGCTTATCAACCTGATCCGCGCACATCAGACCGTCATCAACCATGCCACACTTGGACATTTCGCTATCGATGACGACTTTCTCGCCTGGATCAACATGCAGGATGAAGCTGTGTATGGAGTTCGGAATTTCCTCACCGCAGCAGAAGACTACGAGAAAGAGCACGGACAGGCGATACAGGGATTGACGGTAAAAGGAGATCAGCTGATCTACACCGGTTATGGAGATGTGGATCTTCATGCCTGCCAGACGCTCACCAATTTCATCAACGCGGCAGCAATCAACCAGAGAAAAGCAAGCAGCTTTGAGAACCGGAACGGAAGCGACAAATTCATCCTTCGAAGCTGGCTGGTGCGTCTTGGCATGACGGGACCGGAATACAAGGAAGACCGAAAGCAGCTGTACCGCCATCTCACCGGATACACAGGGTTTAAAAGCAAAGAACAGTATGAAACCTGGAAAGCCGGAGCCATGCCAAAGATTCTCGAGAGAACGAGAGCGAACCGGGAAGCGGCAAGAGTAGAAAGACTCCGCAGAGAAGAGGAGGCCATGTGATGAGTGAAGTAACCGTACTACCGGCAACCAAGAAATTCTTCCAGACTGCCGATACCCTAGAACGATCCAAAGGTGTCCGTGTGGCCGCCTACTGCAGAGTTTCCACAGATGAAGAAGATCAGGAAAACTCCTACCAGAACCAGATGGACTATTACAAGCGGTACATTGCAGAGCAGAAAGACTGGATCTTCGCTGGAATTTATGCAGATGACGGTATCTCCGGCATGAGTACCAAGGGCAGAGATGGTTTCAAGCAGATGATTGCTGACGCGAAAGCAGGAATGTTCGACTATATTATCACAAAGTCCATTTCCCGATTTACCAGAAACACGGTAGACGGACTGACCATTGTGAACGAACTTCTGCATCAGGATCCTCCAGTCGGGGTCTACTTTCAGAAGGAGAATCTGGATACCATGCAAAAGGGTGTCGAGTTCCTGCTCACAATC
>CAYTXA010000238.1:0-1794 GCA_964440865.1 uncultured Muribaculaceae bacterium
CGTATCCGGTTCCTGCAACTGTTATTTTCATAATGACCTCCGTGTTTTATACATTGTTTCTATTCCTTTGAGAATCAATCCCTTCGGAAAAGATCTCTTGTGTAAACTTTTTCGCTGACATCGTCAAGTACCGGATCATAACGGTTGGCTATGATGCAGCCACACTGCTTTTTGAATTTCTTCAGGTCGTTGACGATAAGACTACCGAAGAAAGTGGTTCCGTCTTTTAGTGTCGGTTCATAAATGATGACCTTGGCACCTTTTCCCTTGATTCGCTTCATGACGCCCTGAATGGAAGACTGTCTGAAGTTATCAGAGTTGGATTTCATTGTCAGTCTGTAAATGCCGACGACTACGGAATTCTGCTGAGCTTCCTTTGTTTGGGAATAGCCTTCGCTATTAATGTAGGTTCCTGCTATCTCAAGGACTCTATCAGCGATGAAATCTTTCCTTGTGCGGTTTGACTCGACGATAGCTTGGATCAGGTTCTCGGGTACATCCCTGTAGTTAGCAAGAAGCTGTTTTGTGTCCTTGGGCAGGCAGTAAACGCCATATCCGAAGGATGGATTGTTGTAGTAATCACCGACGCGCGGGTCAAGGCAGACCCCCTTAATGATGGATGCTGTGCTTAAACCTTTCACTTCCGCATACGTATCAAGTTCATTGAAGTAAGAGACTCTGAGGGCCAGGTATGTGTTTACAAAGAGCTTGGTTGCCTCCGCCTCTGTGCAGCCCATGAACAGAGTTTCAATTGGATTCTTCAGTGCACCTTTCTGGAGCAGCTCGGCGAATGTGTGAGCCGCATCCATATTTTCGTCATCACATCCAACAATAATTCGGCTGGGATAAAGATTATCGTAAAGAGCTTTGGATTCTCTCAGGAATTCCGGTGAGAAAATGATGTTATTTGCGTTAAATTTTTTACGAACGCTCTCGGTAAAACCGACCGGGATGGTTGACTTGATGACGATTGTCGGCTTTTTCTCTCTGTCTGATGTCGCATCTAAGACCAGCTGAATGACTGATTCCACAGCGGAACAATCAAAATAGTTCGTGTGCGGATCGTAGTTGGTGGGGGCGGCGATGACGACGAAGTCTGCATTTGCATACGCTTCTTTACCATCTACTGTTGCAGAGAGGTGAAGCTCTCGCTTGCCGGCCTTGGCCTCAGCCAGATACTTCTCGATATATTCATCCTGGATGGGGGAGATATAGTTGTTTATCTTTTCTACCTTCTCGGGGATGATATCGACAGCGGTGACGTTGTTGTGCTGGGCAAGAAGGACGGCTAGGGAAAGACCGACATAACCGGTCCCGGCGATTGCGATATTGTATGCCTTGTCTGATTGGGCTGCTGTTGTGGGTTCAGTATCTGTGGAAACAGCAGTTTCCTCGACGAACATATCTGTCGGCTCAAAACCAAGGACGCTTGCCAGAGCCTGCAGCTGATCGATCGAGGGAGTGTATTGTCTGCTTTCAAGGTTGGAAAGAACTGAGCGGTTGATTCCGGAGAGTTTTGAAAGCTGGGATTGGGTGAGGCTCATTGCTTTACGTCTTTTTACGACGGTGTCGGCAAGGAGGGGGATGGACAGCTTTTTCATATATTGGGTGACCTCCTGGGGGTGGTGGTTTATGGTAGTGCGATTGTTTTTTTGAGTGTTGTTATTAGCAACATTGAGTGTTGGTTTATAGTGAGATATAAACGTTGATTATAATAGCATGGGGAGGGAAGAAGGTCAATATAAAGTGGGGAGTTTAATGATTTTTGATTTATCAATAGAATGCTTGGGTTTG
>CAYTXA010000239.1:0-1766 GCA_964440865.1 uncultured Muribaculaceae bacterium
ACGCGCAACATCGACTGGCGCCTCTACGGCCGCACCGACCGCCTCTACGTCAAACTGACCCCGAGGATGTCGCTCCAGGCAACGTCCGGATTCGACATCATGGCGATGAAGCTGACTACGACCCAGCTTTCCGCGACATACGACCTGCACTGCTTCAACATAGCGGTCTCATGGGTGCCGTCCGGAAACTGGCAGTCATGGAGCTTCCGTATTGCGGCGAACGCATCTGCCCTTGCGGACCTTCTCCGCTTCAAGAAGAGCACGAGCTACTGGGACAGGTTCTGACGCCTGCGCGAGCGCCTCTGACGGTGGCTGCGGTGCTTGCTGCGCTTGCTGACAATCATGAATATGAGCATTGCCGTGAAAACGGAAAGGACCAGCAGGTAGGAGAACGTGTTGGCATTGTCTCCCTTCACTCTTGACCACATCGCAAGGAGCGCTTCCGTGCGCTCGGGATTGTCGTGCAGCGTACCGCAGCGGGAAACAGTGGCTCTTGAGGGGTACATGACGGGGTTGAGGCATGCGGCGGTGTCCTCCGGGCCGAAGAAATAGGATGCGTCCTCCGGGGCGAAGGAGGTGCTGTCTTCCATGGCCCGGAGAATCTCCGGAGATGCGACCGCGGAGACGTATCCTATGGCGTCCATGTTGCGCAAGGCATTGCTGCTCATGCACATGAAGTTGATGAAATAGGCCGCGGCCTTGACATTGACGGCGTAGCGCGGGATGACCCAGCCGTCGTACCAGACCGTCGAACCTTCCCCGGGGACAGAGAATGCCAGGCTCACTCCAACCTTTTCCGCCTCCTCTATAGCCCACTGCGCGTCTCCGCTCCAGCTGAGGTTCAGCCATCCCCTCTCCTTGGTCATGAGCTCCTTCCCGAAGTCCGCCTCCCAGCCCTGCACGCCTGTCTTCATGGAATTCAGCCAGTTCTCCACGAGGGCGATGGAAGAGTCAGATGCGTCCTTGCAGACCTCGTTCAGCGTGAGCTTCCCGGAGTCGATATCGTCTTTCCTAAGGCCTATGAGGAGCGAAGTGTAGACGTCGCGGAAGGCGTCCTTGACGTAGATCTTACCGGCGTAGCGGGGATCCCGCAGCACCTCCCAGGTGCTTGCCTCAGAGGCGGGTACGTACTTTGTGTTGTAGAGAATGCCGCATGTCCCCCACATGTAGGGCACGGCGTAGTCGGAGATATCCTTGCCGTAGGACTCCGTGTTCCGCATCATCTCGACCATGAACGGGGATACTCCGGAGGTGTAGTCCGGCACGTTCCCGAAATCGCGCGGGATCGGCAGCAGCAGGTCGCCCCGCAGCATCCTCTCGATGATGTAATCACTCGGACAGACGACGTCGTAGTCCTCGTGGCCCATCTCTATCTTGCTCAGCATCACCTCATTGATGTCGAAGAGCTGGTATACGATCTTGACCGGTTCCCCGGTCTGCTCCTCGTACCACTGCTCGAACTCCCCTATCAGGTCCTCGTCTATGTAGTCTGCCCAGTTGTAGACCTTCAGGGTGTGTTCGCGGTCAAGGGAAAAGCCGAAATCTTTTTCATTTTGCCTGTTTGCTGGTTCTGGTGGAGCGGAAGTTTATGACGAAGAGAAGGAGCAGTACGGTCAGGAAGATTATGGTCATGACCGGACGGAGTTCCGGGGTCAGGCCGCCCTTCCTGGCGTCGGCGTAGATGTAGGTCGAAAGGTTCTCGAAGCCCTGGTTCCCCTTAGTGAAGAGGGTCACGGCGAAGTCGTCGATCGAGAGGGTGAAGGCAA
>CAYTXA010000240.1:0-1763 GCA_964440865.1 uncultured Muribaculaceae bacterium
AGTCCACGTACTCGGTGTCCTCCTTCGTGGGGTTCGTGTCGTCGTAGCGGAGGTTGGTCGTGCCGCCGTATTTCTGGGCGAGACCGAAATTGAGGCAGATGCTCTTGGCGTGCCCAAGATGCAGATAGCCATTCGGTTCCGGAGGGAAACGGGTCTTTATGGATTTGTATTTGCCTTCAACGAGATCTTTCTCGATAATCTCCTCAAGAAAATTTTTCTGTTCGTCCATGGTTGTTTTTCAATGAATTGCCAAATTTAGTAAATTTGCCAAAATGAACAAAGTCAAATAAACCTAGACCAATGACACTGATGCAGGAGCGGATGAGCAAGTATACGATTCCGCAAGAACTCATAAAGAAGGGTATCTACCCGTATTTCAGAGAGATAACCGGGAAGCAAGGCCCGGAAATCGACATGGGCGGCCGCAAGATCCTGATGTTCGGCTCCAATGCCTATACGGGGCTGACCGGCGACGACAGGGTGATCGAGGCCGGCGTCGAAGCCATGAGGAAATATGGCTCCGGATGCGCCGGGTCGAGGTTCCTAAACGGAACACTGGACATCCACGTCGAGCTGGAGAAGGAACTCGCAGAGTTCGTCGGCAAGCCCCAGGCGATAATATTCTCCACAGGTTTCACGGTCAATTCCGGGGTCATTCCCTGCCTTGTCGAGAGGGGAGACTACATCCTCTGCGACGACCGTGACCATGCGTCCATCGTCGAGGGCCGCAGGCTTTCCTGGGCAAAGGTGATGAAATACAAGCACAACGACATGGACGACCTCGAGAAGCACCTGAGGAGACTTCCGAAGGGAGCTCTCAAGCTCATAGTCGTCGACGGGGTGTTTTCCATGGAAGGAGATCTTGCCAACCTTCCCGCCATCGTGGACCTCAAGCATCGCTACGACAATGTCGCGGTAATGGTCGACGAGGCCCATGGAATCGGAGTCTTCGGCAAGGACGGCAGGGGAGTGTGCAACCATTTCGGCCTGACGGACGACGTGGACCTCATCATGGGCACATTCAGCAAGTCCCTCGCGTCGATCGGAGGATTCATCGCCACCGACCCGGTCACGATGAACTATATTCGCCACACTGCCAGGACATTCATCTTCAGCGCGTCCCCGACGCCGGCAGCGACAGCATGCGCACGCGAGGCCCTGCACATCATCCAGTCCGAGCCTGAGCGCATAAAGAACCTCTGGGACGTGACGAATTTCGCGCTCGAAAGTTTCCGTGCGGCGGGGTTCGAGATCGGGGCTACGGAAAGCCCGATCATCCCGCTCTATGTGCGTGACCTCGAGAAGACTTTCGTCGTGACAAAGAGGGCTTACGACGAGGGCGTTTTCATAAATCCCGTGATCCCGCCCGCATGCGCGCCGCAGGATACGCTCGTGCGTTTCGCCCTGATGGCAAGCCACACCAAGGAACAGGTAGCGAGGGCGGTAAAGGCCCTGGAGAAAGTATTCAGAGAGGAAGGAATCATCAAATGATCAAGTCAATGACAGGCTACGGCAAGGCCGTGGCAGCACTGGAAGGCGGGTCCCTGACCGTGGAGATAAGGACCCTCAACGGCAAGAGTGCCGACATAAACCTGAAATCCAGCCTTCTGCCGAAGGACAAGGATCTGCTTGTGCGCAGGAAGATTGCGGATTCGCTCGTCAGGGGAACGATAGACGTGTTCCTGACGTGGGTCGAGAATTCCGCTTCCGCAGGCGGAAACATCAATGCCGACCTTGTCAGGAAGTACCTGGGCCAGGTCAAT
>CAYTXA010000241.1:0-1737 GCA_964440865.1 uncultured Muribaculaceae bacterium
GAGCATTTTATGCTTAAAGAGATACATGAGCAGCCTAAGGTTATTCGAGACACCATAAACTCCGTTGTAAAGGACGGAAAAATAGTTCTCGATGAGTTTGGACTTACTGATGATGAGGTGAAGGCGCTCACACAGATTTATATTGTTGCCTGTGGCTCGGCATATCATGTCGGTGTTGCTGCACAGTATGTCATCGAAGCTCTTACAACTATACCTGTCAGGGTAGAGCTCGCCTCTGAGTTCAGATACAGAAAAATGCCCCTGGCAAAGAACAGCCTTGCGATTATAATCAGCCAGTCGGGTGAAACCGCTGACAGCCGTGCTGCTTTGACACTTGCAAAGGAAAACGGTGTAAAGACTCTTGGAATAGTCAATGTTATCGGCTCTAATATTGCAAGAGATGCGGATAATGTTTTCTATACTCTTGCAGGCCCGGAGATTTCTGTTGCCACAACAAAGGCATACAGCACACAGCTTATAGCAAGTTATCTTCTTGCCATGCAGTTTGCGAAGGTGCGCGGAGAGATTAATGATGACAGATTGTCGGAACTTCTGACAGAGATACAGACTCTTCCGGAAAAGGTTGAGAAGATTCTTGAAGACAAGGAAAGAATTCAGTGGTTTGCTGCAAAGTTTGCTAATATCCATGATGCTTTCTTTATCGGCAGAGGCATAGATTATGCAGTTAGTCTTGAGGGTTCTCTAAAGATGAAGGAGATAAGCTACATTCATTCGGAGGCATATGCTGCAGGTGAGTTAAAGCACGGACCAATATCCCTTATTGAGGATGGTACACTTGTTATTAGTGTCCTAACACAGCAAGACCTCTTTGAAAAAACTGTTTCAAACATGGTTGAGTGTAAGAGCCGCGGTGCGTATATTATGGGGCTTACTAATTATGGCAATTACAGTGTTGAGGATACTGCTGACTTTACAGCGTATATTCCTAAGACTGATCCGCTGTTTGCAGCAAGTCTTGCAGTTGTACCGCTCCAGCTTTTGGGATACTATGTTTCTGTTGCAAAGGGACTTGATGTTGATAAACCGAGAAATCTTGCAAAATCTGTAACTGTTGAGTAAATACATCAAAAGGCGATCCTTGTGATTGCCTTTTGCTTTTGCGGAGGGAAATATGAGTAAATATAAATACTGCATTTTTGATTTTGATCTAACTCTTGCCGATTCATCAAAAGCGATATTAAAGTGTTTTAAGCATGTGCTTAGTGTTTTTGACTATCCTATTCCTGATGACAGGACAATTTATAATACTATCGGAAGAACACTTGTTGATTCTTTCGATATTCTTACAGGAATAGAAAACAATCCTCAAAGAGAAGATATGCGTGTCGAATATGTAAAAAAGGCTGATGAAATAATGGCAAAAGAGACCTACTTTTATGATGACACACTTGCAATTCTTCAAGTTTTACAATGTGCTGGCGTTAAGGTAGGAATAGTATCAACAAAGTTTAGATACAGAATAGTTGAGACATTTAAATGTCATACAAGCTCTTTCCCTGTTGATTTGATAATCGGTGGTGAAGATGTAACAGAACCTAAGCCCGCTCCACAAGGGCTCGAACTGATAATAGAACGCTTTGGGGCGGAAAAGTGTGATGTGCTGTACATAGGGGATAGTTTTATAGATGCTCAAACAGCCATGAATTCCGGCGTTGATTTTGCAGGAGTTACAACAGGTTCAACCTCAAAAGAAGAGTTTAAAAAATACAATAATGT
>CAYTXA010000242.1:0-1734 GCA_964440865.1 uncultured Muribaculaceae bacterium
ATGAGGGAATGCCGCTCAAGTCACTTGAGCTTCCGGGACTGTGGAACGGGGCGATGAGCGACTGGAACACCATGTTTGTGGAGGTTCCCCTTGAGACATTCAATCCTGTCAAGGTCGTGCTCGACCTGCTCAGGCCCGCGCATCAGGCCTGACCCTGATTCTGCCAGTTTTCGCCGGCATCTTCCGCCCACTCGCTGGGGGAGATGCCGGTTGTTTTGTTGAATGCACGGCGGAAGTTCGAAAGGTTCCCGAACCCAGACATTCTGGCAGCATCGGTGATGGTGATCCCGGGATTGTGGCGGATAATGCTCATGGACCAGCGTACTTTCGACTCCGCCTTCCATGTCCGGAAATCCTTGTTCAGGTCGAAGTGGAAATATTCCAGGAGCTGCTTCATGCCTATCCCCGTTTCCTCCGACAGCTCGCCCAGTGTCAGGTCCCGGCTGATGTTCCTGAAGTCGGAATTCCACGCGTCGAGAGCCGCTCCGACATCGGAGCAGCTGCGTTCTGGCTTTTCTATGTGGAGTGCCGTGTCACGCCCCAGGAAAAGGAGGCAGATGACTTTGTTGGCGAGATCCATGATTCTGGATGTTCAGGTCATTGGCAAAATTACTGACTATTTGCTAATTTTGCAATCCAATTACACAGACAGAACATGTTCGAAAATCTACAGGAAAGACTTGAGAAGTCGTTCAAGATCCTCAAGGGTGAAGGCAAGATAACAGAAATCAATGTCGCCGAGACGGTAAAGGATATCCGCAAGGCTCTTCTCGACGCCGATGTAAGCTACAAGGTCGCCAAGGAGTTCTGCGACAGGGTCAAGGACAAGGCCATGGGCCAGGATGTCCTGACTGCCGTGAAGCCTCAGCAGATGATGGTCAAGATCGTCCACGATGAGCTTGCCGCCTTCATGGGGAGCCAGTCCTACGACATCAACATCAAGGGCAACCCCGGCATCGTGCTGGTAGCGGGACTGAACGGTTCCGGAAAGACCACGTTCTCTGCCAAGCTCGCCCTCAACATCAAGAGCAAGAAGGGCATGGGCGTGCTGCTTGCTGCATGCGATACCTTCCGCCCTGCCGCCATCGAACAGCTGAAAGTGCTCGGCGAGCAGGTCGGCGTACCTGTCTATACCGAGGACGGGGAGAAAGACCCCGTCAAGATTGCCCGCAATGCCGTCCGCAAGGCTAAGGACGAGGGCATTCCCGTAGTGATCATAGATACTGCCGGACGTCTTGCCGTGGACGAGGAGCTGATGAACGAGATATCGGCCCTCCACAAAGCCATCCAGCCGACCGAGACCCTATTTGTGGTCGATGCCATGACCGGACAGGATGCCGTCGAGACGGCCAAGGCCTTCAACGACAGGCTTGATTTCGACGGAGTTGTCCTGACAAAGATGGACGGCGACACCAGAGGCGGTGCTGCCCTGTCCATCAAGGCCGTAGTTGGCAAGCCCATCAAGTTCGTCTCCACCGGAGAAAAGCCCGAGGCTCTCGATGTGTTCCACCCGGACCGTATCGCCGACCGTATCCTCGGGATGGGCGATGTCGTATCCCTCGTCGAGAAGGCCCAGGAGCAGTATGACGAGAAGGAAGCCCGCGAGCTGAAGAAGAAAATTGCCAAGAACCAGTATACGTTCGACGATTTCTACAAGCAGCTCGAGCAGGTCAAGACGCTGGGAAACATCAAGGACCTTGCGTCCATGATCCCTGGCGTCGGCAAGGCAATAAA
>CAYTXA010000243.1:0-1248 GCA_964440865.1 uncultured Muribaculaceae bacterium
GGGAAGTGCACCCGATTCTTGCATCGAGCCGGTGGTACAATTTCGGAATGTACCAATACGGCTTCAGAGCATCATCGCACAATGCTTCAGAGAACACCACGCTCGCCGTTCAGATGGTCACGTCCCCGTACGGCGATCCTTTCAGCAGCGGCCTCTATTCCTATGGTGTTCAGTGGAAAGGCGAATACGGCCCGCTGAGCAATATATGGAGCGTCTCCTGCATGGATACGGGCGACGGCTTCTATCCCCTTGTCAGCCTCGGACAGGCTTTCAGCATTTCCGACAGCTTCACGCTCTCCGTTGATTATTCCAACGCCCTCTGTGATGAAGAGTCAATACTGGTGTAGGGCGACAGCGGATATGGCGAGCTGTCCTGGACTCCCTCAGAGAGTCTGTGCATCGCCGTACGCGGCGGCTACGAGTACACCGGGCAGGCCCTTTTCAAAGATGCACTCTCCGGCTACACCGCCGGCGGATTCGTCAACTGGTCCCCGGTTGAGAACCTTCAGCTGCATGCCGCAGCCGGTTACAGCAACCTCCTCGGCGGCTTCTCCGCACTCGCCGGCGTGATGTACAACCTCTGCTTCAGCACAAGGTAAAGAAGATGGCAGGAGAGAACAATATCATCAAGCTTGAGAACATCTCCAAGCGCTACGACGGAAAAAGCGTACTCGACACCATCAATCTTTATATAAGGGAAGGCGAGTTTGTAACCCTCCTGGGACCCTCCGGATGCGGTAAAACCACGACGCTCCGCCTCATAGCCGGCTTCATCCAGCCCGACGAAGGCCGTATCCTGCTGGACGGCAACGACATAGCTGGAGTCCCTCCCTACAAGAGGCCTCTCAACACCGTATTCCAGCGCTATGCCCTTTTCCCCCACCTCGACGTTTACGACAACATAGCCTTCGGCCTCAAGCTGCGCAAGACTCCCACAAACGAAATCGACCGCCGCGTGCGCAAAGCGCTCAAGATGGTGGCGATGTCCGATTACGAAGACCGCGACGTCGATTCCCTCTCCGGCGGTCAGCAGCAGAGGGTTGCCATCGCAAGGGCTCTCGTGAACGAACCGCGCGTACTTCTCCTTGACGAACCGCTTGCCGCACTCGACCGCAAGATGCGCGAGGACATGCAGCTCGAACTCAAGGAAATGCATCAGAAACTGGGCATCACGTTCATCTACGTGACCCACGATCAGGTAGAGGCGCTCACGCTCTCCGACACCATCGGAGTCGTGCGCGACGGCAA
>CAYTXA010000243.1:1258-1694 GCA_964440865.1 uncultured Muribaculaceae bacterium
TCCTGGACGGCACCTTCATCAAGGACGGACTCGTGTCGTTCATAGGAAAAGAATTCGAATGTGTGGATACAGGCTTCGGCGAGAATGCGCCCGTTGACGTGGTAGTGCGCCCGGAAGACGTCTATATCCGCCGCTCCCAGAGCGGAACCCAGTTCTCCGGGACGGTGAAATCGTGCATCTTCAAAGGGGTCCACAACGAAATCCTGGTGGATACTGACGAAGGATTCGAGATGACCATCCAGGACTACAATCCCTTCGATGTGGGAGAAAAGGTTTATATGCTCATCAAGCCTGAGGATATCCAGGTCATGAAGAAGGAACGCACGGCGAACATCCTCACGGGAACCGTGAAGGATGCCGGCACCATTCAGTTGCTCGGAGCCGACTTCCCCGTTTCCTGCTACTTTGCAGCCTGCACCCCCGTAAGGGTTGAAGT
>CAYTXA010000244.1:0-1692 GCA_964440865.1 uncultured Muribaculaceae bacterium
CAGACTTAGGTTTGTTATAATTCTCCCGTTCAATAATCCCATGCTTTCGTTTCACGCTCTGCGCGCTTCCGAGGACTACTCCCTCCCAGCTTTTCAACCTTTAGCTTCCTTCAGTCCTTTTGTCTCGCCAAGAATTCTGCGGAACCCGCGGACGATGCGGAGGAATCCTTCATCCGCAAGGGCCTTCGGGGTCGCGAGGTTGATTCTCATGAATCCGTCCTTCCCGTACATGGTTCCGTCGTTGATCCATACTTTCTCGTTCTGCAGCAAGCTGTTGCGTATCTCCACGGACGGCATTCCGAGCGGACGGACATCGACCCATGCGAGGTAGGTTCCTTCGAGCTCTGTGACGGTGCACTGAGGAATCCATTTCCCGAAGAGCTCCTTCATGGACTTGAAGTTGCCGTAGATGTACTCGTTCAGCTCCTTCAACCATTCGGCTCCCGCTGGCGTGTAGGCCTGTTCAAGGGCTATCTGGCCGAATGCGTTGACGTCGCATACTTCGTTGACGTTGATGACCCTGTTTATCTTCTTCCTCCATTCGGGATTCGATGTGATGATGTTTCCCATCTGCAGGCCGGCGATGTTGAAGGACTTGCTGGCAGCGTTCATCGTGACGCAGCATGCCTGGTTCTCGGGGCTTACCGATGCGAATGGGGTGAACTTGTGTCCCGGCATGACAATCTCGCAGTGGATCTCGTCGCTGGCCACGATCACTCCGTGACGGCGGCAGATTTCTCCGATCTTCGTCAGCTCATCGACGCTCCAGACCCTTCCGGACGGGTTGTGGGGGTTGCAGAACAGGAAAAGCTTTACCTTCGGGTCCGAGCACTGGCGCTCGAAAAGCTCGAAGTCGATCGTGTGGCGGCGTGTCTGCGGGTCGAAGATGAGGGGGCACTCGACAAGTTCCCTCTCGTCATTTTTCGTGGAAGAGAAGAAGCAGTTGTAGGCAGGAGTCAGGATCAGGACTTTCTCCCCGGGATCGGTCAGAGCCTTGATGACCACTGTCATGCCCGGCACGATTCCTGTCGTGTACTCGATCCACGAAGGATCGATCTTCCATCCGTAACGCTTTCCGTACCAGTTCACTACGGAATCATAGTATTTCCGGGGGACGATGTTGTATCCGAAGACGCCGTGGCGAACCCTCTCGGCAAGCGCCTCCGTGATTTCCGGCATTGCCGGGAAATCCATGTCGGCAACCCACATCGGTATGATGTCTTCCGGATGGTCTACCGGAACGGGCGTCGGCTCATCCCACTTCACGCAGCCGGTTCCACGTCTGTCCACAACCTTGTCAAAGTCGTATTTTCTGTTTGCCATAAAACTTATTTTAGTGTTATTGCTAGTTCAGTCTTAGAAGTTTCTGGATCATGCGAGATACCTCGTCGTTGCCATGGACGCCGGTGAAGTCCTGAGAGTGAGGACCATAGGCGAAGATGGGGACGGGAATCGGAGTATGGTCCCCGCTGGCGAAATATCCATAGGTTGTGCCCTCTTCCGGCTTGTCCCAGTATCCGAGGGAGAGTCCTCCGGTCTCATGGTCTGCGGAGATCAGTACGAGAGTGTGGCCGTCCTTTTCGGCAAAACGGATGGCAGCTTCCACAGCCTTGTCGAAATCCAGGACTTCCTTTACTTCGGAGGGGTAGTCGTTGGAGTGGCAGCTCTTGTCTATCCTTGCGCCCTCGACCA
>CAYTXA010000245.1:0-1663 GCA_964440865.1 uncultured Muribaculaceae bacterium
CTTGCGGGTGATGCCCTAGAATTCTACCTTGGGAGCTGTCTCGGCGCCTTCCGCCGCCTGGAAATAGCCTTTCTTCTCGAAGTGGAAGAGGCCTGCGATTATGTTCGCGGGGAACTGGCGTACCTGGACATTGTAGGCCCTGGCGACATCGTTGAACTTGTTGCGCTCCACGGCAATGCGGTTCTCGGTGCCTTCCAGCTGAGCCTGGAGCTCAAGGAAGTTCTGGTTGGCCTTGAGGTCGGGATAATTTTCCACGATGCCGATCAGACGTCCGAGAGCAGTGGAAAGTTCGCCCTGGGCAGCCTGATACTTCGCGATATTCTCCTCGGTCAGGTCGTCGGCGGCTACGGTCGTCTGGGTAGCCTTCGCGCGGGCGGCAACGACAGCCTCGAGCGTGGAGCTCTCGTGCTCGGCATAGCCCTTGACCGTGGCTACGAGATTCGGGATCAGGTCCGCACGCCTCTGGTAGACATTCTCGACCTGCGCCCACTGCGCGCTCACTTTCTCCTCATTGGATACCAAGGAGTTATAGACATTCTTGCCCCAGAGGAAAAGGGCTGCAAGGACCGCCAGTACAATGACAATGGATCCGAGTGATTTTTTCATCTTATTTCAAGTTATTGGTTGTCACGAACATATCTTACATTTGCAAGCACACCGTCCTTGGAGAAAGCCCCGACCATCACGTCCGGCTCCTTCTCGTTGATGTAGACGGCATCGGCCTGCCCCTCCCCTGCCTCGTCAGCAGTCCACCACATGGCGTAGTCATAGTTCCCCATGTAGTCGTATCCGCTGTCGCGCTTCATCGCAAAACCTGTCGGAAGGGCGTAGAAGTGGCGGGAGTTGTCCGGGTTGACCTTGGGCCAGTATTCCCACATGCGGGTTCCGTTGAACTCGGCGTACTTGTCCATGAGAGAGCCTGCAGTGCCGGAGAAGGAGCCGCAGAATTTTTCATATTCCTCGACCGTCGGCAGCCTCCAGCCCTCCGGGCACATGGCAACGGCATCGTCCCAGGAAAGATATCTGCCATAGAGCTCTGTCAGCGGATCATACTCGGCATATGCGATGCCACGGCTGTCCCCGGCATAGTTCTGCTGCATCCAGTCCAGGGTGTCCACGCTCATGTACCGGTATTCCTTTCCGTCGGCAGGGTCGGTCCAGACCTTGCTGTCCTCGCCGAAAGCAGACCTTTCGAGCGATTTCTCCGGGTCCACGATGGTAAGGTAGGTCGACTTCGTGGTGCTGTAGTAGCCTTCGCTTGACGCTACGCAGGTCACTGTCAGAGTAGTAAGAAGAGAATCCGGAATCGTGAAGGTGTAGTTTCCGGGGACGACTGCCGGGTCTTCTTCAGCATGCTTTGTCGTATCCCTCTTTGAGCTTATCTGCGCCACATACCATGCATAGGTGATCCCCACGCCGTCTTTCCCGCCCGAGCGGTGCAAGCCGCGCGGCGCCCCGGTCGTTATCTTGTCTCCCTTCGCGCCGAAATCTGGCACGGAAAACTGCAGGTTGCCCTCGAGATATGGCGTGTCGTCTTCCGACGAATTGTTCTTGCGGCAGGAGGTGAACGATCCGGCAATGACCGCTCCGCACATCAGGATGGCAAGTATTTTCCTTATTCTCATTTTCTCGCTACTGTTCATAATCATACAAATATGCACAT
>CAYTXA010000246.1:0-1639 GCA_964440865.1 uncultured Muribaculaceae bacterium
ATCTGGATCCGGGAAATCCGGAGGTGGTGCAGTTCCTGTCGGACGTGGCAAGGGAAATCCTCTCCCGTTACGACGTTGACGGGCTCCACATCGACGATTACTTCTACCCCGACGGACTCAAGGAGGACACCAGGGGCTGGAGCGAGCCCGGAGCATGGAACGATTCCACGCTCTATGCGGCGCACGGCAAGGGAAAGTCCCTCGAAGAATGGCGTTACAGCAACATCGACAACATCGTAAAGACCCTTCACGAAACCACGCATTCAGTCCGCCCCGACGCAGTTTTCGGAGTGTCTCCGCAGGGACGGGTCTCCAACAGCTGCCGCCTGTACGCCGACCCGCGCAGGTGGGTGCGTGACGGAAGCGTCGATTATATCCTCCCGCAGTTGTACTGGAGTATAGGCAGGGGCGATTTCGCAGCGTTCCCGAAAGTCCTCAGGGAATGGCAGAACGTCATGAACGGAATACCCCTGTATATCGGACTGGCGGCCTACAAACACGATCCTTCATTCTACAGGCGCAGGGTCGATTCGGGATTCAGGAACGTGGAAGAGTTCGGGCGGCAGGTGGAGATGGTCCGCGACTGCTGGTACGCCTCCGGACATGTATGGTTCCGGACAAGGGACATCCTCGAACGGGAAGATCTGCGCGACTACATCACCGCCGAGATATACCGCTGAAGCGACCATGAAAATCGTATGCGACGATAAGATTCCCTTCCTCAGGGGCGTATTCGAGCCATACGCCGAGGTTGTGTATCTGCCCGGAAAGGACACTGACGCCGAAACCGTAAAAGACGCCGACGCCATCATCACCCGCACCAGGACGGCCTGCGGGAAGCAGCTCCTCGAAGGTTCCGGAGTAAAGATAATAGCAACCGCCACAATCGGTTACGACCATATAGACACCCGCTGGTGCGACGCTCACGAGGTAGCCTGGACCAATGCTCCCGGCTGCAATTCCGGCTCGGTCATGCAGTATATCGTATCTGTCCTGTGCGTACTTGCAGAGCGCTTTTCCCTGCGTTTCGAAGACCTTACACTCGGCGTAGTGGGCGTAGGGAACGTTGGCTCGAAAGTGGTCTCCGCCGCCAGGGCGCTCGGGATGAACGTCTTGCAGTGCGACCCTCCGCGAGCTCGAAGGGAAGGCCCCGGGGAATTCGTCAGCCTTGACGATATTATCCGGAAGTCAGACATCATCACCTGCCACGTGCCCCTCATCGAAAACGGGCCCGACAAGACCCGGCATCTTTTCGACGCCGGCAGAATCGCCCTTCTGCGGGAAAACCAGATTCTCATCAATTCCTCGCGGGGAGCCGTGATCGAAGGCGATGCGCTGAAGGATTCCCTTAAGGCCGGAGCGCTCAAAGCCGCAGTCCTGGACGTGTGGGAAGGTGAACCACAGGTGGACATGGAACTTCTCAGCCTGCTTGCCATAGCCACTCCACATATAGCGGGTTACAGCGCCGACGGCAAGGCAAACGGCACCGCCGCCAGCGTACAGGCCGTGGATTTGGGCGCCTATACCCGACTGGCGTTTGTGACCGCCCTCCCAGGCGGCACTTCGCTGAGCGGGGCCAGCCTCAGCGTGACATGGGGAACGGGGACGGAGGATCAAAAGGAATTCACGGACATCACGG
>CAYTXA010000247.1:0-1289 GCA_964440865.1 uncultured Muribaculaceae bacterium
CGACACTGACCACTGGCAAAGCCTGTGCTCCAATCTCTTCGGAGAGCAGGAAAGATAGGTCCGAAGATCTTGCAGCAGAAAAGGCCGTCGCGCTCAGGTTTGAACGTGCGGTAATTAATGGTCTCAGGTTTTTTGACCTCGCCGTAAGACCATGAATGGATCATCTCAGGGGAAGCCAGCCCGATCTTGATGGCGTCGAAATCTTCCAGGCGCTGTTTGAAAGCGTTGCTGCGGTTGGCCAGCTTGCCCAGGCTGTCGCTGATCCCGAGATCGAGGTCTGCATCATCCCCGGACGGAGCGGACTCCGAGGCCTTGCTTGCGGCCTCAAGCCCCTTAAGCAGCTCTTCGTCCTGATTGTTTTCCTGAATGCTCACAACAGTATCTCCTATTGTCGTAGCCAGGCCGGGAGTCGCCTCCCGGCAGAGAAAATCGATTAAACCTTGCGGATGAGCTCAATGTTGATGCCCAGCGAGCGGATCTCGCGGAGCAGCACGTTGAAGGACTCAGGAATGCCGGCATCCATGCGGTAAACGCCGTCCACGATGTTCTTATACATCTTGGTTCTGCCGTTGACGTCGTCTGACTTGACGGTCAGCATCTCGCGCAGCGTGTATGCCGCGCCGTAAGCTTCCAGAGCCCAGACTTCCATTTCGCCGAAGCGCTGGCCGCCGAACTGAGCCTTGCCGCCCAGCGGCTGCTGGGTAACCAGGGAGTAAGAGCCGGTGGAGCGGGCGTGCATCTTGTCATCGACCAGATGGTTGAGCTTGAGCATGTACATGATGCCCACGGTGACCTTGCGCTCAAAGGCGCGGCCGGTGCGGCCGTCGTAAAGGGTCATCTGGCCGCTCTCAGGCATTCCGGCCATGCGCAGCATGGCTTTGATGTCTTTCTCCTGAGCGCCGTCGAACACCGGAGTGGCAACCGGCAGCCCGTCGCGCAGATTCTGGGCCAGCACGTTCACCTGATCGTCGCTAAGCTCTGAGATGTCCACTTTCTGGGAGGTATTGCCCAGATCGTAGACTTCCTGCAACGTCTTGCGCAGTTCCTTCATGGCGCGGTGCTCATTGAGCATACGGTTGATCATGTCGCCGATGCCCTTGGCCGCAAGGCCCAGGTGCACTTCGAGAACCTGGCCGATGTTCATGCGGGAAGGCACGCCCAGGGGGTTTAACACCATGTCGACCGGATGGCCGTTCTCATCAAACGGCATGTCCTCAATAGGAGTGATGCGGGAAATAACGCCCTTGTTGCCGTGGCGGCCGGCGAGCTTGTCGCCAGGCTGAATGCGG
>CAYTXA010000247.1:1299-1637 GCA_964440865.1 uncultured Muribaculaceae bacterium
TTCTTCTCGTTCTCAAATGTCTCTTTGTACTCCTTGGCAAATTCGTCAAGGCGCACGGAGAACTCCTCGAGCTGGCGCTGAGCGGCGTCATTGTCAAGGCGCTGGGACAGCAGCTTGTCATCAGGGATGGCCGCGGCCTTGTCCTTGTCCACACCGTTGCGCACGAGCAAGGCGCGCACCTGGTTTAACAGACCGGAGGTTAAGAATGAGTACTCCTCGTCGAGGTCTTTCTTGACCTGGGCGATGTGCATCTCTTCGATCTCTTTGGCGCGCTTGTCCTTCTCCACGCCTTCACGGGTGAAGATCTGCACGTCAACGACCGTGCCATTGACATCGTT
>CAYTXA010000248.1:0-1633 GCA_964440865.1 uncultured Muribaculaceae bacterium
CCGTCGCAGTTATCAATGGCGCTGGTCAGCTTCTCAAAGTCCTCATCCGAGGCATTGATGATAGCAAGCCAGCCCGCCATGGAGTTTTTGCCGAAAATAGCCGATGCCGCCGCAGCCTGCTCGGACTCGGAGAGGTTCCCCATCTTCGCACGCAGGTCAATCATGGTATCCCGGAGGTTGATGGAGCCGTCGTCATTCTGTTTCAGGCTGATGCTGTACTTGTCCATGTACGTCTGCATCTGCTTGGTGGGCTTCGCCAGGTTGGTAAGGCCAGTACGAAGAGCCGTACCGGACTGGGAAGCCTTGATGCCGGCATTCGCCATAAGGCCAAGGGCAATGGACGTGTCCTCAGCGGAAATGCCCAAAGCGCCCGCCACAGGAGCCGCGTACTTGAACGACTCGCCGAGCATACTGACGTTTGTGTTCGCATTACTGCTTGCCGCCGCCAGCACGTCCGCGAAATGCCCGGAGTCCTTTGCCTGCAGACCGAATGCGGTCAGGGCGTCAGTAACAATGTCCGATGTGGTCGCCAGGTCTTCGCCGGAAGCCGCCGCGAGGTTCATGATGCCCTCGATACCATCCAGCATGTCCCCGGTCTTCCAGCCCGCCATGGCCATGTAGTTGAATGCGTCAGCCGCCTCGGAAGCGGAGAACTTTGTCTTCGCGCCCATCTCGCGGGCTTTCTCACGCAGGGAATCAAACTCCTTCCCTGTCGCGCCGGACACAGCCGCCACCTGGCTCATGGAGGCATCGAAATCTGCCGTGGTCTTGACTGCCGCAGTTCCGAGAGCCACAATCGGGGTCGTCACGTACCGCGTCAGGGAAGAACCGACGGAGGACATCTTGCCGCCAACATTCTCCAGCGTCTTGCCCACAGAATCTATCTTGTTCAGCGCCGTATTCGCTTCCGCGGCTTCACGGGCAAGCTTCTGAAGCTCCTGCTCCGTCTCGATGATCTCCCTCTGCAGGGCATCGTACTTGTCCTTGCCGAGATCCCCGGACTCCATCTGCTGCTTTGCCTGTTCCTGGGCCTGTTTCAGGGCATCCAGCTTCTCCTTGGTGGCGCTGATTTTTTCCTTGAGTAACCCCTGCTTCTGGGACAGCAGTTCCGTATGCGAGGGGTCCAGCTTCAGGAGGCGCTCCACGTCCTTCAGCTGGGATTGCGTATTCTTGATGGTCGAATTGACCGATTTGAGGGCCTTTTCGAGACCTGTTACATTACCATCGATCTCGACAGTGATTCCCTTTATCCGCGAACCTGCCATATGGGCTGCCTCCTTTCATTTTCCAAAAATTTAACTTGCAATCTTCGCCCATCCGGACTATAATATGGTCAGGAAGACCACCGTGGTCATAAGGGTCATTTAGGAGGTGAACCATATGCAAGTGAATGTAGTTGAAGCGAAGAGGGATTTTTCCAAGCTGATGCGCCTGCTTGAAACCAAAAAGGAAGAATCCATCTTTGTAGCCAGGAACGGAAAGCCCGTGATCAAAATGACCTTTGTCGAAGAGACCCCCGTTTCAAAGCGCATTGGCGTAGCAAAGGGAAAATTCAAAGCGCAGGACGATTTTGACGCGGCCAACGAGGAGGTCTACGCAATGCTGACAGGAGGATCGCTATGAACATCCTTCT
>CAYTXA010000249.1:0-1616 GCA_964440865.1 uncultured Muribaculaceae bacterium
CTGATCAGCGGGATCGCGCAATAGGAGCAGCGCCTGTCGCATCCTTCGCTTATCTTAAGGTACGCATAAGGCACCTTCGGACCTTCGATGATGCGTTCCGCCTCATGTCCGCTTTCTCCGCCAAGCGCCTTGACGAGCGGATCGAGAGAACGGGCGCCGAACCATGAATCCACTTCCGGAATCAGCGAGGGCATCTCATCCTTGTATCTCTGTGACAGACAGCCGAATACAATCAGCTTTCCGACATCTCCCCTGTTCTTTCTCCCGACGGCGTCCATTATGACCCCGATCGACTCCTCCTTCGCATCCCCGATGAATCCGCACGTGTTGACAAGCAGGTAGTCCGTCCGCCCTTCGTAGTCCTCAGGGAGAATTTCGTACTTGCCCTCGACGCGCGAGAGGAGATGCTCGGTGTCGACGGTATTCTTCGAACAGCCGAGTGTGATGACCTGCAATGTCTTCCGGTCAGCCATAACAATTATTCGTTTGACTTGTCCTCTGCGGGAGCTTCCTCTTCGACATTCTGCTCAGCGTCCGGGTCCACGAAGTCCAGGCTTGCGTGGTTCTTCAGTTCGTTGTACCAGAGGGCGATCTTCTTCATGTGGGAGACATAGAAGCGGTCCGCGTCGTAGTTCGGGACAGCCTTGCCGAAGAGAGCCTTGAAATCGTCGTTGGAAGCCTTGGGGGCGGGAGCGTCAGCGTCGCCGAGAGCCTCATGCATCTTCGTGAAGACTTCGCGGAGCTTCATCTCTCCCTCGTCGGTGTAGATGGAGATGTCCTCGAGGGTGCTGAGGCGGCTGCTGGAGCCGAATACTGTGCGCACGCCGGTGTCAAGAGCCTCTACGATGGCTCCGCCACGAGCCTGTGCCACAAACTTGAAAAGGCCATGCTGGCCGGATATCGAAAGGATCTTTGCAAGATCTGTTTTCTCAGTGTTTGCCATGATAATTGGTTTTTATAGTTCAACAAATTTATTCAGATTGTAAAATTAGCAATTTAAATGCAATGTCGGTTCGGTGCCGGAGCGTTTCGAGGTCCGAATCGTTGACAATGACCTGGTCGGCAAGCTCGAGGGGGACCTTCTGGCTGCGTACGCGGGCAAGGATTGCGCCGGCTGGGACACCGTCCCTTTCCGCAGCCCTCTCCACCCTGAGCTCCAGCGGAGCATCGACGACCACGGCGGCGTCGTAACTTCCCCGGAAGAGCGGCTTCTCCAGGATTATCGCAGACTCTATTACTACGAAGGGCGGCTGACCGGCGAACCCGCACCAACTTTTTCGGGAATTCTCTTCCTTCCACCTGTCAAAGTCCTGCAGGACAGCAGGATGGACTACTGCCTCGACGGCTTCGAGCGCTTCCCGGGAGGAGAATATTTCCTTTGCGAGAGCTGCCTTGTCGAGAGATCCGTCCGGAAGGGAAATGTCCTTCCCTATCGCCTCGCCGATTCTCCGGACGAGCCTGTGGTCACGGGCGTAGAGCGCCTTCGTGGCAGAATCGCTGTCATAGACAGGGACGCCGCACGAGCGGATATAGTCCGCAACGGCGGTCTTGCCGCTGCCGATGCCGCCGGCAAGGGCGACAGTATAGACCTTTCCTGCCATTACCTTCCGCTTTCG
>CAYTXA010000250.1:0-1543 GCA_964440865.1 uncultured Muribaculaceae bacterium
AGTCTTCGGATATCTTTTTCGTGGCGTCACGCAAATGTTCCGCGTCCTCCTTTTCAAGAGCGATTAGCGCGGTCTTGTACCCGTCATACCATTTCCAGCAAGTTGCACCTGGCTTCGCGCATTTCTCCCCGGTTTCGTTGATGAACCCGTCACACTTGAAGCACCTGCACCAATCCGATGCGGCGCTGCGTGCTATTCTTTCACGTTCTTCAGTCGTCATTTTCTTCTCTGATTTATCAGTTCCAAATAGATGAGCGTGAGGTCAATCATGATGACCCACAGGCATAGGATTACGAGTTTCATTGTTCGTCCTCCTTATTTCACTAATTCAAACTCATACACGAATACCCACGGATTTGATTTCCAGGTTCCCTTACCGGACACCTTATCAATGAGGGCGGCAAAGGCTTCCTTCGGCGTTGGAGCGCACTTGCAGCCGTCCTTTGTGTCGTAAGCCTTGAACCATTCTTCGTCACCATAGTAAACTCTCTCGATGCCTTCCAAGAGACAATCTTCGTCGCTGATGTCTTGCAGCCTTTCGACCCGGACGTTGGTTATGCGGATCTGGTGGGGCATAAGGTCTGCCCGGACAAACATCTTGTTCCTATATCCGGCCTTTGCGGCAAGAGGCAATATTTTGTATCTTTCGGCCACGGCCACGACCTCGCCTATTTTATATGGTTGTCTTTTCAGTGGTCTTCCGTGTGCACCTACCCACTTGCCGTTCCAGAATGAAATGGGGACAAGCCCTCCTCGCGTTTCATCAACTGGTATGATTCTCCGCGTCATCGTCTTCCTCCCTTCCAACACAACTTCCGTAAGACCGTACTTGTCGTTAAACATTATCTTCTTCATTGTTCATCCCTCCTTCGGTAAAATGATTATTCGGACCTCATCACCAGCCTTGAAGTTGTCAAGAATGTATTGTTTAAGCGATTCATTGTTTTTCTCCTTGACATAAGCAACATGGCCAGGTAGAATACACACCTCTCCTTCCACCGCCCCCTCCATCATCTTTGTCTTCATCCATTCTGCTCCGGCTTTGAAACCAGCGATATGTGATGCCATCTCCGTATTCGGAAAAGGTGAATAACCTCCATCTACATAGTATTGTCTCGCACTCTTCTCTGCCGCCTCCTCCAAGTCGTGACAATCCGTCACGGATTCATCCGGCAGGGTGTCGAGGATTCGTTCTGCCATGTCAAGACCGTCGATTATACCCAAATTATACGGTTCTCCATTCTGATGAAACTTTGCCTTATACTCCGCATAGAAGGAGTCAATTTTCTCGCGTATCAGTTCTTTCGTTGTCATGGCTATCCCTCCTTTTCTAATCTTCTGCCCTCCTGCACCCCCTTCTGAAAGGCGGCGGTGTCTGCATCCATCGGCAGTTTCTTCAGTATCCCGGCCACCTTCCCGAAGGCGTGGAACTTCCCGACCAGGTACTGGTAGAGATACGGGTCACTGTCACGGCTGGCCCGCTTCATGCCGTCACGGGCTTCCGCCTGCATTTGTTCAATCTTCGTTATCAAGTCTTCCATAT
>CAYTXA010000251.1:0-1538 GCA_964440865.1 uncultured Muribaculaceae bacterium
GGATCGGCAAGGGCGACACGATTGTCGTGAGCAAGCTCAGCAATGCGGTCCGCGGCCTCAGGGAGCTCGGGGCTTTCCTGGATCTCCGGAAGGCCTACGGTCTCCGCCTTATCAGCATCCACGACAGGATCGATACATCAGGCGAGCTCTTCCCCGATACTACTGCTGTCGCTATCCTAGATGCAATCGGAAGTCTCCCCGCAGAGACGGTATCCGTCCGCCGCTCCTCCGCCAGAGTGCTGCGTCTTCGGAAAGACCAGGTCGTAACGCCCAAGACCAAGCTCAGGATGGACAAGGAGAGAATGATCGTGAACATGTACAAGGCCGGTCACCAGGTCGAGGACATCTGGAAGGTCAGCGGCTACAAGAGCCGTACGAGCGTCTTCCGTGTGCTGAGACGGGCCGGAGTGGAACCGAACCGGAAACCCACTTCAGGATCCCGGCACGAATCTGATGAACAGGAATAACAAAGGGAAAGAAATATGACTTTGCTGGAAGCAATCGCTGCACGGCACTCCGTGCGCAGATATAAGGATGAGTCTATTCCCGAGGAGATCATCACTACCCTACAGGACCGGATCCGGAAAATCAATGAAGAGGCGGGGCTGCACATCCAGCTGGTGACGGATGAGCCCAAGGCCTTCAGCGGTCCGATGGCATACGGCTCCTTCTCCGGGGTGAAGAACTACCTGGTCATGGCCGGAAAGAAGGGCGAAGATTTGGATGAGAAGATCGGCTATTATGGTGAGCAGCTTGTCTTGCTTGCCCAGACCCTGGGACTGAATTCCTGCTGGGCGGGACTCAGCTACAGGAAGGTTGCCGGTACCTATGAACTGGCCGACGGTGAGAAGATAGGCTGCTACATCGCCATGGGCTATGGAGAAACGCAGGGAAAAGGCCACAAGGTAAAGGATGTAAAGGAGATCAGCAACGCCAGCGACGTCACGCCGAAGTGGTTCAACAAAGGAATCGATGCAGCAGTCCTGGCTCCAACCGCTGTCAACCAGCAGAAGTTCTATCTGGAGTATCTGGGCTTCCGGGACTACAGCAAGGTCCCCAAGGTTGCGGCCAAGCCCCTCTTCTCCATGGTCGGCTACAGCAAAATGGATCTCGGCATCGTCAAGTATCACTTCGAGGTCGGAGCCGGGAAGGAGAACTTCGAATGGGCTTGACCAGCACAAATAGCATATCCTGAAGCACTAAACTAATAACCAGAAAACATCAACACAAATGGAATTAAACGAAAGAACAGATCTCACCACATTGGCAAATACTGTCAGGAAAAAGGTTAACGGGCTAATTGGAGTATATTCGCTTCTTATTCTTTTGACAATCCTCCTTTTTCTGGTTGTAACGGCTGTTATCGCTTTGATTCTATGGGGGCTGTACCTCAGCGATGCGCTGTATGGCAGGCTTGTCGCATATGGTCTGCTTGTTATAGGTGCGGCTGGTTACTGCCTTGTAGTTGTCCTGAAGCCACTTTTCAAGATATTTAAGCGACCGAAGAGCAAAGGCAAGGAGATCTTCAGGAAGGATCA
>CAYTXA010000252.1:0-1533 GCA_964440865.1 uncultured Muribaculaceae bacterium
GGCCCCGAATGCGCCGGCATCGCAGGCAAACCAGACGGCCTGACCGTTTTTGAGCTGCCTGACACAGAGATCCTCAAGAGCTTCCTGTGTCAGGTGCAGGGCCTCCATGTCCCGGTCAGCCATGTTTTCGATACCGTGAAACACGATGGGGGTATTGAGCGGCTTGTTGGACGTCGGTTCGTTAATAACGGCCGTGCAGTCGCTGAGGGACAGCCCGACAAATTTCCGGTAGAACCCGAGCGGCGTCAGATCCCGCTCCTCATGATACTCCTTATCTTTATCGCGGTAGGCGAAATCAAAACGCCGGACCGGTTCGCCGAAGGCGATACACAGGGCTCTGTAGATTTCCGCCAGCATTTCCTTCCTGCGAGCCGAGGGATCCGCTCCTGCCAGGACAAGTCCGCGCAGTTCCATGGCATCCTTCCTCAGAAGGCGGTTTATGATGGTCAGGAAGCGGTCGGTATGTTCCGACTGATACGTCTCCGGCTGAACCAGCTTCGGGACCACGCCGTATTTTTCGATAAGATCCCTGGCCTCGCACCAGTACCCGCCGTCGGTCATGCCCTGCATGACATAACGCATAAGCTGCCCGCTGAGCGGCTCACGGGCGTGGGTAATGGCCATTTCCAAAAAATTATTGGCCTTCTCAAGCTTATCATAAAAGGACAGATAGTTCTGGGAAAGCTCAAAGGATTCCAGTCCGCAGGCTTCGGCCACGTGCTCACGCAGGATATTGAGCGCGGCAAAGAGCCAGCACCGCCCGGACTTCTGCTGGGCCGTTATGCCGCGCGTCTTCACCTCGACGGGAAATGCGCCTTTGAGGAGCGCTGCGCTGGCGGGAACATAGGCCAGGTCCGCCATGTCGGTTTTGGCCATGGCCGCACTGAGAACCCGGGCCTCTCTGTCTGTCGCGTACCGGGCCCGGAATTCATCGAGCATTTCTTCAGTAATATTGCTCATACAATCTCCTTTTTCTCTCTGTTTTCCCGGAAAGGCGCATGCGGCGCGCCCCGGCCGGGGAAGTTCCGGCGGCCGCGGATCTGCCGCCCTCACCTTTTTCCGCCCCCTGACCACGGGCAAAAAAAAACGGTATCACAGAATTTTTACGTTCCGCGATACCGTTGTTTCCCGTTTCATGGTGGAGGCGGGGAGAGTCGAACTCCCGTCCGAGAAAATTCCACGCAAAGCCTCTACAGGTTTAGGCCGACATTAAATCTCGTCCCTGGCGTTTGCCATCGGTCAGGCGCGCCGGAACCAGCCTTCCGTAAGTTCTCGCAGGAAGTCCCGGTGGGCATTAACTCCTGCCAGCCTGATAATCGTGGCCAGATCCAGGTTATCAGGCGTCACCCGGTCTGACCTGACCTTCAGGAGGTCATTTGCGCATCCGCTGACTAGGCAGCGTAAGCGTATTCGTAATCGTTGTTGGCAATTACTATTTTGCCGCTTTTTACGAGGTCCACGGCGCCTCGACCTGCAGCTCTGGCTTCCACTTCCCCGTCGAAACCAGTGCGCCCCCTTTCGGATTGCGGCATA
>CAYTXA010000253.1:0-345 GCA_964440865.1 uncultured Muribaculaceae bacterium
AGGAAAATCAGGCACATGTTCTTCTTGCGGTTCCGGAGTGCCTTGTTATATGTCTTCGAAACGTAGGATGTGACCATTTCATAAAGCTGCCGCTGATAGGTGTGACGCTCATCCCAGGTAAGCTCGACCAGATGCGTGACGCGGTTCTTAAACAGCAGATTGCCGTTGTTGTCAATTGCCTCGCGCTTCTCTGTACGGATCAAGAACGGAGCAACCTGCTCCTTGACCACAGATTTTGCGTTCGGAAAGGCATCTTCGTCGAGTAGACGAACCAGACGCAGAAACGGCTCCGTCTTACCGTTGTGTGGTGTCGCTGTCAAAAGAAGCAGATATGGACTTGCCTGT
>CAYTXA010000253.1:355-1502 GCA_964440865.1 uncultured Muribaculaceae bacterium
AGATGCTGAGGGAGAAATATCTCGCTGATGCTGCCAAGCCTATCTTGGACAATGATGATTAGATCCCATCCGCTGTTAATGATGGAATAAATGCGCTCCTGGTTATATTGCTCGACGCGCTCCTCTGTCCACCCGGCATGTTTTTCGAGAGGCTTGATGGAATCCATCGGCGAGATGACTTGATCGTACTGCCCATAGACATCATCGCTGTCCGTAAGCCTGCGAATCGTATCGTAATCCGACGGGAGAATCACCTGAAACTTCTCGTGGAATTTCTCCTGCATTTCCGCAGACCACTGCGTTACAAGGCCGGTCGGGCAGACTACAAGCGTCCGCCTGACAAGTCCTCTTGCTTTCAGTTCCTTGATGACCATGCCAGCCTCGATCGTTTTCCCGAGGCCGACCTCATCCGCCAGAATATAGCGGATATTGTTCGTAGACATCACACGGTTCAAGACATGCAGCTGATGAGGCAGCGGAATGACACCACTGGCAAGAGAGGTCAGGAGTCCTCCCGCAGTTTCGTTTTTAATCTTTTACAGCAGCGAAACATAGCGCAGATAATTCTCGTCGTAAGTATTCGAGCCGGACGAATCGCTCAAGCTGTCCTCCATCACCTTGTAGACACGTCCTGTAGACGGGTCGAAGACACGATAGGATACATATCCCCACACTTCGAGGCGTTCAAGAACCTGTACACTTTTTCCCGTATTCCTGTCAAAGGCGAATTCACCTGCCTTCAGCATGCGCTACCACCTCCAAAACTGTGCAGTTCAAAGCCTCACTGCACGCGGCTCAAACTGATGTCGTAGTACATCAGCAGCTTATCGTCTTCCTGAATGGTTTGCTCCGGCAGCCGCTCAGCCATGTCGACAATGGCCTGATAGTTCTTATCCTTCCAGAGCCTTGAGAAACCTACTCGGATCGCCTCGGAACGGAACAGCTTCAGCTTTCCTTTGCTGTTCATATAGCTCTCGAACTCCTTCCAGAGGTTCTTCTCCCGGAGCTTGGCGACGTCACCTTCCTTTGTGCGATCTGGAATATACCAGCGGCCTTATCATCCTGAATGAAGTTCTCGTCCAGCATGACGGACAGCTCCGGCATGTCTTCATAGCGGTCGACAGACTTCACTTCCTGCATAAACTTC
>CAYTXA010000254.1:0-1501 GCA_964440865.1 uncultured Muribaculaceae bacterium
GATGGTCTTCTGGTGCTGCCGGAGGCCGTGCAGATCATGAAGGCAGGCGCATCTGCCTGATCCGCAGTCGTAACAAAGTAATGTTGAGAGCTCGGGGTGTCACAGCCCTGGGCTTTCTTTCTGGCTGGAAGGGAGGCAGTGATGTTCTCACTGGATGAAGCAAAGAAATATCTCCGGGTCGATTCGAACGATGAAGACGACATCATTCAGCAGGAACTGGATGCCGCCGAGAGTCTGGTCGCTTCGGTTCTCCGGAAGGACAGTCTTGGAGATGACGATAGTCCGATTGTCACGGTGGCAGTGCTGTATTCTCTCGCTTACATCAACGAGCATCGGGAAGAAGCTGATCATCACGCACTGACGATCACACTCCGGAACCTTCTCTTCGGAGAACGGGACCCGAGGTTCTGATGGAGGTGGGAGATGAATATCGCGGCAATGAATGTCCGGCTTACGATCCAGAAGAACGAGGTCGTGAAGGATAAGTACGGCAACCATACCAATGCGTGGACCGACTTCTACACCTGCTGGGCGACACCGGTTCAGAGTGGAGGGTCCGAAAAGCAGGAGGCCGGGACTACCAACAGCACGGATGCGATCGACTTTACGGTCCGTTATGCAAAGTGCCTTGAAGGACTCGATTCCACAAAGATCCGGATCCGGCTGGGAGATGCGATCTATAACGTCACCGCCATTGATCCGATGGGATTTAAGCACAACAGCCTTA
This sequence comes from uncultured Muribaculaceae bacterium, assembly GCA_964440865.1. Classification (GTDB taxonomy): domain Bacteria; phylum Bacteroidota; class Bacteroidia; order Bacteroidales; family UBA932; genus Cryptobacteroides. Next base: position 728 of record CAYTXA010000254.1, read on the forward strand.
AATTCAAGTGCGAGAAGGTGAAGCGATGAAGGTGAAGGTAGATGATCTAGCGGCAACGGTTGAGAAAACGCTTGCCGATTATGCCGACGATGTGAACGACATCGTAAAGCAGGAGATCAAGGATGCCGGGAAGGAAGCCGTAAAGGAACTGAAGGAAAAGTCACCGAAACGCACTGGAAAGTATGCGAAGGGCTGGCGTTCTACCGTCCAGAAGGAATCAGCGATCGGAGCTGAAGTGGTCGTTCACAACAAGATCTACGGGCTGACACACCTCCTTGAGAAAGGCCATGCCAAGCGTGGAGGCGGGCGAGTCGAGGGCACTCCTCATATCGCTCCGGTCGAGGAAGAGATCACCGGAAAGCTGTCGGATGAGATTGAAAAGGAACTGAAGGGCTGATGCCGGGAGGAAGCAATGGATAAGATCATACAGATTCTGGAGGAGCTGGGGCTTCCCTATGCCTACGATCACTTTGCGGAGGGTGAGGGACCGGATCCTCCCTTCCTCTGTTTCCGCTGTCCGAACAGCGACAACTTCGCTGCGGATGGGACGGTGTATTTTCCAATCACGGAGATTGATATCGAGCTCTACACGGACAAGAAGGATCCGGAGATAGAAAAGAAACTGGAAGGTCTGCTCATTGGGAGCGGGATCTTCTTTGAAAAGACAGAGACCTGGATAGAGTCGGAGAAGCTCTACGAGGTCCTGTATTCATTTGAAAAGGAGGCATGAAATGGGAAGCAAAAAGAATAAGGTCAAGTACAACCTGAAGAATG